>JBDHDY010000133.1:0-10002 GCA_039591275.1 Gemmatimonadota bacterium
GCCGGCCCTTTGCTCACGTATCACTTGGCAGCAGGTAGCAAGGGAGTCGCCGGCTTCTTCCAGCACCTGCTCCACACCTTCGAGGACATCTGGGAAGACCTGGCGGACTGGAAGCACCTCGACAACGAGCAACAAACCGAACTGATCCAGGGAATCGAGCGGAGCTATAAAGGACAGCTCGAACACATCCGAGCCGCGCGGGATCGACGATTGGCTGCGATTTTGAAGGGGCTCGAGGAGGTTCGGGAGAGACAAGGGAAGTGATTGGCGATTTGAGATTGGCGATCGGCGATTTGAGATTGGAGCCACTTGAAAATGACTAGCGATTTGAGATTGGCGATCGGCGATTGGCGATTGGGGAGGACTGCTGTCCTCCTTTTCTTCCTCGCCGCGACGTGGAGCTGCGTTCCCGACTCCCACGTAGACTTGATCCTCTACAATGGGAAAATCATCACCGTCGACGCCGACGACACTATCGCTGAAGCCGTGCTCATTCGCGATGGTCGCCTTGCGGCCGTGGGAAGTGACGAAGAGATCTTGGCCCTTGCAACTCCGGACATCCTACAAGTCGATCTCCAGGGCCATACCGCCACGCCCGGTCTCATCGACGCCCATGCGCATTTCGGATGGAGCGGTGCCGACATGCTCTACGTGCTCGACCTCAGCTATCCCAACGTCGAGCGCATGGCGGACGTCATCGACCTGGTGCGGCAGCAGATCGACCGGCTCGATAGCGGTGAATGGGTGGAGGGTCGGGGATGGGACGAGGGGAAGCTAGAGGAGTTGCGTTACATCTACGCGGCAGACCTGGATTCCATCAGCCCCGACACCCCGGTATGGTTGTCCCACACCATGGGTCACTACGGCGTGGCAAACTCCGTCGCGCTCGAGATGGCCGGGATCACCGCTGAGACTCCAGACCCACCCGGCGGAACGATAGACCGCTTTCCCGACGGCACGCCTACGGGAGTGCTCAAGGAGAACGCGCAGGGACTCGTGCGACGCCTCATCCCAATCGCGAAGGGATGACGGGTGTGAAGGACCCCGGAATCTCGCCCGAGATTTGGGACGCGTACCAGGACGTGCTGGACGACGGCAACCTGAACGTCCGTGTCTTTGCACTGTGGCGCACGCCGGAGACAGTCGATGAGGCACGAGCACACGCCGACTCCATTGCCCCCTTCACCAAGCCTTATGAGTCAACGGGAGACGATCGACTCATCTTGGGTGGCGTCAAGCTCTACGCTGACGGAAGCGGCGGTGCGCGCACGGCGTGGTTATACGACGACTGGAGCGAAGGTTACACCGGAGTCAATCACGGAAACCGGGGCTATCCAGCGATTGATGCGGAGATCTTGCGGGAGCAGATCGGCATCTATCACGATGCCGGGATTCACATGAGCGTGCACTCCATCGGCGACCGCGCCATCGACTGGGTGATGGACAGCTATCAAATGGCCATGGAGGCCAACCCCACATCCGGCCTGCGGCACGGAATCATCCACTCGAACATTCCCACCGACCACGCACTGGACGCGATCGCACAGCTTCAACGCGATTACGACGCGGCGTATCCTGAGCCGTCGGCCACGTTCATGTGGTGGATCGGAGACACCTACGCCGGCAACTTCGGTAGCGATCGGGCTCTGCGCCTCAATCCGTTCCGTACTTTCGTCGATCGGGGCATCCGCTGGGCCAACGGGTCGGATTACAGCGTCACCCCATTCGCGGCGCGGTATGGCTTGTGGGCGTCGCTCGCGCGCAAGCCACTGCTCGGTGTGTACGGGGATCAACCGTACGGCACTGATTTGGGCTGCGCACCAGATGTTTCTCGAGGACGAAGTCGGGTCCATCGAAGTCGGCAAATACGCGGACATCGCCGTGTGGGATCGAGACCTCTACACGGTACCGGTCGACAGCCTACAGGATCTCACGGCGTTGATGACGGTGTTCAACGGAGAGATCGTGTATCGCTCGCCCGACGCGCCGGCTGATTGGCCGGGCCGATGACGCCGGAAACTCGTGCGTGCACCAACTGCGACAAGCCGCTCATCGTGCGGGCAGCACGCCGTCGACCTTAACGTTCCGATAAGGCATTTCGTTGCGGAGTTCATTCGCGAGTCCTTCTCACTGGACTCGAGCCTGTTCAGAACTCTCAAGTCCTTGCTCCTCAAGCCTGGTTTCTTGACCCAGGAGTATCTGGCCGGCCGGCGCGCCCGTTACGTGCCACCCATCCGACTCTACCTGGTGTTGAGCTTTTCATTATTTCTGTTGTTGGCGTGGACGGCGCCGAGCGGCGTGGAGGCACGCGACGACGGCGAGGGCACCGGTTTCGAAGCGGCAGGCGGCTCCATCCGAATCACGTTGTCGGCCGATTCCGCCGAGGTTGGCGAGGGAAGTGACGAGGCAGCGGAACCAGGGTGGAGACAGTTAGTATCGGCGAGATTGGACGAGGCAGTTCGGGATCCCGATCGCTTCATTCAAACGTTCCTCGATCGGCTGGCGCAGGTCATCTTCGTGTTACTTCCGGCCTTTGCGTTGCTGCTCAAGATGCTGTACCGCAAGCGGCTCTACGTGCATCACCTAGTCTTCTCGGTGTACTTCCACTCTTTCACGTTTGCCGTGATGATCGTGGCCACGCTCATCGAGTTAACGGGATGGGAAGTGGTCTCCGACATCCTGATGGTCGCAGTGCCCGCCTACCTGTTATTGGGGATGAAGCGTTTCTACCAGCAGACGTGGCCGCGCACCGTCGTCAAATGGGGCGTCTTGGGAGCAACGCACATGGCCGTGGTCTGGGTGACCCTGGCAGGAGCGTTGGCAGCGACGGTGCTGCTCCTCTGAGATCGGCGATTTGAGATTTGCGATTGGCGATCAGCGATGTGAACAGCTGATGTCACAGAAACCCACAGATGAAGGCTAGCCGTCTACTCCAGGCAATTTGGAAGAGCTGATTCTGCGTGGTCGCTCCTCCATTCCCAAACTGCTCAGTTAACCAACTCCGCCGACTCAGCAACGACCGAATCCCGCTGTGGCGAACCGCGGGTCAGCTCACGCGGTCTCTAAACCGCGTTCGCCGCTCATGATATGAACGACGCTGGTATGGGAACTGTGAAATGAAGAGTGGCCCCGCTTCCCGCATTCTGCGTTGCCCAGATACGGCCGCCGTGCGCCTCAACGATGGACCGGCTTATCGAAAGCCCCATTCCCATACCGTCGGGCTTTGTGCCATAAAACGCTTCAAACATGCGATCGGCACTCTCCGCGTCCAACCCAATTCCAGCATCTCGCACGGCTACCTCGATGGCTCCCGGTTCGCTCCTGGCTGTGGTGATCACCAACTCACGCTCACCACCCTCGACTCCGCTCATCGCTTCCGCACCATTGAGAATAAGATTCAGAACCACCTGCTGCAGTTGAATGCGGTCACCTAGTACGGCTGGCAGATCCGGCGCTAGTCGGGTCGTTAGCGAGATGTTTCGGATGACCGCGTCGCCGTGTACCAGAGAGAGCACGTCGCTAATGAGGCGATTGGGTTCCAACAACACCTGCTGCCGCTCGCCTCTCCTCAGCAGCTCCCGTAAACCACGGATCACCTCACCGGCCCGCTTTCCTTCCTCCGCAATGTCCGCCAACGCGGCACTCACCTCATCGACATCCTGATATTTAGCGGTGAGAAGCCGTTTCGCGGCTTGGGCATTGGCAACCATGGCTGCGAGGGGTTGGTTGAGCTCGTGAGCCAGCGATGCGGCAAGCTCTCCCATCGTAGCTACGCGGGTCACATGGGCGAGTTCCTCACGATGTGAGTGGGCCTGTGCTTCCGCTTGCTTCCGCTCCTCGATCTGGGCCCGCAATGCGGCATTGACGTCGTGAAGGTCCTTGGTCCGCGAAATCACACGTTCTTCTAAATCCTCATACCCCTGCCTCAGGGCCTCCTCGGCCCGCTTGCGCTTCGTAATGTTCCGCACAATGCCCAAAACTTCGTCGTCGGCACAGGGAACCAGCCGATACTCGAAATAGCGAGTCTCTTCGCTCTCCGGGAGCGTGTACTCGCGCACTTGCATCGTGCCGGTCTGCAGCACACGGCGGATATCTCGTATGGTATCCTCGGCAAGCTCGGCCGGCATCACGTCGGCAACTCTCTTCCCAAGGAACTCCTCCGGGGGTACATAGGGCTCGACACCTTCACCAGGTACGAATTCCAGATACGTGCCGTCTGCACTTAGCCGAAACATCATGTCCGGTATTGCGGTCAGAAGCGCTCGATTCTTGGCATCACTCTCTGTGAGCGCTCGCTCCGCTTGCTTTAGCTCCGTGATGTCCGTCAAGGTGACAAGAACGCGGTTGTCCTCTGGGTCGTCCGGGTAGGTGATTGCGAAAAGGACGTCCAGCTTTTCCCCGTCTAACCTCTGGAGGACCGTTTCGGCCTCGAAATAGCGCGCGCCCTCGGCAACGGCAATCAATTCCTCTCGAAACACATCCATAGTCTCCGGCAGGAAAATGCGATCGAGTGACGTCAGCATTTCCTCTTTTGCCGTCGCGCCAAACATCTCAAGTGTTTGCTGGTTGACGTCCAAAACCTTGAACATCCCAACGGCCTGCTGCAGGAACTCTGGATGCTCGTCGAAATACCGGCGGAAGTCCTTGACACCCTTCCGCTCCAGCTCCGCGATAGCGGCCTTAAACTCGGAATAATCCTCCTCGCAGACAGATACGGGCGTGGTCTCAAAGCTGTGGCGGTATCGCCTCTCGCTTGAACGGAGTGCTTCTTCGGCGCGTTTCCGGTCTGTTATATCAACGAAGGTGGTTGTCACGCAGTTGAACTGCGACTCATCTTCCGGATAGTTGACGGCGACAAGAACGTCTAGCCTCTCTCCGTCGAGTGTTTGCAGAACTGTCTCCACCTCGAAATGCATCGCGCCCTCTGCAACTGCGACGAGTTCCTGTCGAAACGCCTCAAGAGTCTCGGGCACGAATATGCTACTGACTAAATGCTGCAACTGATCCTTTGTCTTCGCGTGAAACATGCGAAGCGCTGCCCGGTTGGCATCGAGGATCCGCAGCATCCCTCTCGCATCCTCAACGAATTCCGGATGCTCGGCGAAATGACTGCGGAAGTCACCAAC
This sequence comes from Gemmatimonadota bacterium, assembly GCA_039591275.1. Classification (GTDB taxonomy): domain Bacteria; phylum Gemmatimonadota; class Gemmatimonadetes; order Gemmatimonadales; family GWC2-71-9; genus JBDHDY01. Next base: position 5,127 of record JBDHDY010000133.1, read on the forward strand.
GCCCTCCCGCTTCAGCTGCTCGAGCGAGGCTTTGAGCTGAGTATAATCGCTTATGCAGACCGATACCGGTGTGGCCTCAAGAATGTCGCGGTATCGCACTTCGCTCAGGCGGAGCTGCTCACGAAGTGATGTCAGATCCGTGTCCAAGATTTGCCCCCACGTCTCCTAGTTGGACTTAATACTCGTGCTGCGGCGCCCGTATGGCAACGCAAGTAATCCTCTCGGCAACGGAGCAACGCTTGTGAGATTGGAGATTGCAGAGTGCAGAGTGCAGATTGCCGATCGCCGTTCCCAATTGGTTTAGTTAACCAACTCCGCCAACTCAGCCACCACCGAATCCTGCTGTGGCACGAACGGTGGGTCAGGGTTCGTTCGCAGCGTCAGGTCTGTGTAATCAGTGGCTAGGCTACAAGCAAACCCGTCCCGTACATCATGAGCAGCCCGACCATCAAGCCGCTCGCGTTGAGCGGGGTCCAGACTACGTTCTCCGTCTGCGCGGCCACCATGCGGTGAAGCGCGAGCACGACTTGTATGATGGCTCCCACACCAATGCTCAAGAACAGTGTTGCGTAGAGGGGTGAGTACGCCATACCGCCAAGCCAGGCACCAAAGATCGTGGGAACGCCCGCTACGAGACCGAGAGAAACGAGTGTTGAGATCTTCGGACGATCCTTCGCCACCGGCGAAACGATTGCAAGACCTTCGGTGGTGTTGTGCAACATGAACCCGATGATCAAGAACGCTCCCAACGCAACTTCCCCGAGAGAATAGGAAGCACCGATGGCAAGGCCCTCACCCAAATTGTGCAACCCAATCCCCACCGCCACGAGATAGGCGAGCGCGCGTCGACCTTCGCGGTTTTGATCTCCCAGCGACCGCCGGGAGAGAGACTGGAGCAAGAGCACCGTCCCGACGACACCTAACAGCACTACTAACGATCCTTGATACGCCCCGGCCACGTCCTGCGCCGCCTGCAGCGCCTCCTCCAGCGCGTCAACGCCAAGGAAGATGAGCAAACCGGCCGTGAGTGCGAGCACGAAGTGAGTCCACTTCCGCTCGAGGCGCCTGAGGAACGGATACCACAGCAATCCAATCGCCACCGGAATGACGCCGACATACAGGCCGATGATTGCAAACACGCCGAAGAACAGAGGCCCCACCGGCGGAGTCACGGTTGCCACTTCAATTTCGTGACTGAACGTCAAACCTGTCGAACTCAACAGCGTGATTTCGTGCGCTTCGTCCTGAACCCAGGGGTATGGAATTTCGATCGTGGCACGGCCGAGCCGCGGTACCGTATTGGACGGCGCCATGGTGAACGTCCAAAACGCGTCATCCACCGTCACCTGAGCGATCGTTACGGGATCGGGACCGCCGTTCACAAGCTCGATCGCGATCTCGCCTTCGGCAAGCGTCACCCGATCGAACGTGATCTCTTCAACCGGAGGCGCTGCTCGCAGGAGGTTCAACAGGTCCGACCTCGCCACGAACAGAGCCACCGCCGCGAGGAGCACTATGGGGAGCAGTCCCCAAGCTACGAGGCCCGTTTTGGATGCGCTCACGCAGTAGCCTCGACCACATTGAACAGCCCCATCCATCCCAGTTCCGTGAACTCCGATTGGTGCGCGTGGAACATGAAGCGACCGGTGTCGTTGTAGGTGAACTCGATGATGTGCCGTTCTCCCTGACACATCATCACCGTGTCGGTGAACTCTTGCGGCGTCAGTGTCGTACCCGTGCGATACACGTGAAACAGATTGCCGTGGAGATGGATCGAGTTCACAGGATCGAATTCCAGCGCGTTGACCAGATAGAGGCGTTGCAGTTCACCGCGGCGCACGGTGATGGGATTTTGCTGGTACGCAAACGCGACAGTGTTGGCCGCATAAACTTCGTTCTCTCCGTCGAAGTTCGTATCGAACCCGTTCATGACCATCACCATCTCCCGAGCGGGAGGCCGCGATGCTTTGGGATCGATGATGAACGTGCCGTACAGCCCTTTGGCGATGTGCTTGCGAATGGGGACCGTGTGGCAGTGATACAGGTGGAGACCGAACGGCCGTGCCTCAAACTCGTACACGAACTCTTCACCGGGAAGCACGACCTCGAAGACGCCGTCCATGTTGGCCGCATGAATCCCGTGGAAGTGAATCGTGTGGGGGTGTGATCCTCCGTTTTGAAAATTCACCCGCACGAGATCGCCTTCGGTGGCGCGCAGCGTCGGGCCGGGCACCTGCCCGTTGTATGTCCACGCCGGGTAAAACACTCCCGGAGCAACTTCGATCTCGCGATCCACCGCATGCACTTCGAAGGAGCGCAGAATCTGTCCCGAGGACAGAGTGGTGACATCTCCGTAATCGAAATGTTCCAGGAACGCCATGGGATCTATCGACCCTCCTTTCACCTCCCCTACCGTTCCCAGATTGCTCGGATCGTGAAGCGACGAACTGCGTTTCGTGACATTCTCCGCAGCACTCAGCGCCTTGGTCGATGCGGCGTACGCTGCAGCTCCCAACGCGCCACGCTTGAACAATTCTCTTCGGGTCAATCTCTTGCGAGAACTCATCGCTGCGCCTCTTCCTCGACCCGCGTGCACTGAAGCGACTTTGCCAAATCAAAGCCGACCACTTCATCGCGACCTTCTTCACCTTGCAGGCGAAGCGTGATCGGTCCCTTGAAGGGCTGTCGCGCAAGAACGGTAAAGACCGTTCCCGGCACCAAGCCCAACGACGCAAGAAACCGCAGCCGCTCGGAGTCCTCGTCGCCTACGGAGCGGAGCTGGGCTACGCCGCCAACCGGTATCTCGCTCATGGGGACGTAGTTCACCTCTTCGATGTCACCGGTCGCGGTGGGGATAGGCGCCCCGTGTGGATCGTACTGCGGATCCCCTAGCGCCCGCGCCATTCGCTCGATCAGCTCGTCGGAAACGGCGTGCTCCAGCCGCTCCGCTTCCTCGTGAACCGAATCCCAGTCGTATCCCAGCTTCTCCATGAGGTACGATTCGATCACACGGTGCCTGCGCAACATGTTCAAGGCCTCTCGGCGGCCGGCCGCCGTGAGCTGCACGCCGCGATAGGGCAAATGCTCGATCAGCCCTGACTCTGACAGCCGCTTGACCATCCCGCTCACGGAGGGCGGGGCGATTTCGAGCTCCTCTGCTATCGCACTGGTCTGTGCCGCGCCCGACTGCGACTCCAGCCGGTAGATGGCCTTCAGGTAGTCCTCCGTGGACCTCGAGAGCGATGGCCTGGCCAATTCGTTCATATCACAACGCCTCAACTAAAAATTATGCAAGCCTAATTTTACCATACGCGGATAGAAAACACAAATCCGACTTTGAGAGGCCCCATTGTCGATGAGCCGACGATGACTGGCAAAGGTGCTGGGAGTCTCCGGGCTCTGCGCCCGCAGGGAGGTGATGAGCGATGGGCTACTAAGTGATCAGCGTCAGGAACGGAGTCAGGATTCGGTGGGTCATCCCCCAGACGACGTGGGGTGTCTTGGCCGGCCCGAGCAGGTAGGCGTCAACGATCCGTCGACTTCCATGGATCTCGACTTCAGTGCGCTCGGAGGATCCAGCGAGGGTGTCGATGGAGGCCCACAAATGCAGCGCAACCTCTTGATTGGGAATGACTTCGGGGCGGGTCGGAAGCCCGAAAACGAACGGTCGCACTATCACCTTGGGGAGGAGGGGATTGCGCGGTTGAAAGTCGTCCAGCTCGCCCATAAGGGTGCCGGCCCCGAGGTCGATCCGGGTCTCCTCGAGAACCTCCCGCGTGACGGTGTCCAGCAGGTCCCCGTCGGCAGTGTCCCTCCTCCCGCCCGGAAGACCCATCTGTCCAGACCAGGGGTCACCCTCCTTGACGGCCCTCCTTATCAGAAGCAGCTCAGGACTGCCGGTGGAGGACTCGACGAGGATGATTGCCACCGCAGCCTCCCAGGCCTCCGGGTCGTCAGTACGCCGGGGCTCGCGAGCTTCGAGGCGTGCTCGAATGTGCGAAAACGTGATTTGCGTCACAGAGGCTTGCCAGGGTGATTATCTTCCCGTCGGCCTGGGGGCAACGGAACGAAACTTGCCATCCTAACTGTCTAGGAACGCGACGGAACGTCGCGAGCCTTGATCGCAGCCGGCACCGTCAGGTGCGCCCACAGGGAGGTAGTCATTCAAAGGAGCTTTCTAGTTGGAATACTAGCGGTTGCCACGCTCGCCGTGGCGCGCCTCCTGTTTCGGCACCGCCTCGCCTCCGAGGCAGCAGGTACAGGCGGCAAATCGCTGGAGGTAGACGACCTGTACGAGGCCGGACTCTAGTCGCTTCTCGCTGACCGCCCTCGACGTGGTGTTTTCTTCAAAAGAGGTGCCGCGAGAACCATCGAACCGTGGCATCCATGACACGCGTCATTTCGGGTGTGGAGCCGGCCCAGGGGTGCCTCGCGCCGAATGTGTGACCTCCCCCGGGGACAACTTCGAGTTTTGTTTGATCCTTGTTCGCCGCTTCGTGAAGTTTCTTACCCTCCTCGACTGAAACCGACTCGTCCTGCTCGCCATGGATTATCAGCCAAGGCACCTTGATTCTAGCTGCCGCATGGAGGATATCGAGCTTCCCGCTCCCCTGTTGCTCGGCTTCATCGAGCGCGCCTGTATACACATTCACCACATCGATCCTGCCCTGCTTGCGCCACAGTCGCCTGGTTTTGGTATCCCAGCGATTGACGCTCGCTATCGCCGCCCATGTTACCTGAGCGGCGACGCTAGCCACAGATGCTGCATAGAGCACGGCAGTGCCTCCGCCCCTGCTGTGGCCGAACAGGCCGATCTTCGTGGGTCGCGCCAGCCCCGGTTTCTCCCCAAGGCCTCCATGTTCGAGGGCACTAAACA
>JBDHDY010000134.1:0-8084 GCA_039591275.1 Gemmatimonadota bacterium
CAATGAGGGCGCCCGGCGCGGCCACTTGGTAGTCGACCTTGAACAGTCGCATCAGTCCATAGGTCAGCGAGGAGTTGAAATACACCTGAATGAGAATTGGCACGGCGATGAGCGCCACGTGGAACGCCCGGGTCGTGATGTTGTCGGCCTGGAAGGCGAAGATCATGACCAGGGTCGCGAGCAGGGCCATGACTGTGACGGGTTGGAAGAACGCGACGAAGCGGGTGTTGAACCACTCCAAACCTCTGCTTCGGATGAGTACCCGGCGGGTGAGCGAGCCCGCCGCGAGTGGAATCACAACGAAGATAATGACCGAGTAGAGCAGAACCTCAAAGGGAACGTCCAACCCGGATGTGCCGGACACAAGGAATTTGACGATCGGCGCAAACGCGACCAGCATGATAAGGTCGTTCACCGAGACCTGTACCAGCGTGTAGGCCGGGTCTCCATCGGACAGGTACGACCACACGAACACCATGGCCGTGCACGGCGCGGCGGCGAGAATGATCACACCGGCGATGTACTGGCTCGCAAGCTCCGCACCGATGAGCGGCAGGAACAAATGCCGGAAGAACAACCATCCGAAGAACGCCATCGAGAACGGCTTGACGAGCCAATTCACGAACAGCGTCACGAACAGCCCCCGCGGCCGTTTCCCCACGTTCGCGATCGAGGCAAAATCGATCTTGAGCATCATCGGGTAGATCATGAGCCAGATGAGCACGGCGATGGGGATGTTGATGTGACTGCTGTCGCCGAATTCGAGGTCCCGCAGGCCGCTCACGAGGCCCGGAACGACCTTGCCCAATAGGACACCCAGCCCCATGCACCCCCCCACCCACACTGTCAGGTACCGCTCGAACACGTTCATCCGCTTGCCCGTACTGCTCATGCCGTAGTTCCCCCGTTGAGCTTCCCGCTCCCTTGGATCCCAAGCTTCTCCAGGTCGAGCTGCGCCCGGCACAGCTCGGCGACCGGAACCGATCGAAGGCGCCCAAGAATGTCCCGGTCCGCTGCTACCTGTGGGTCGTTCTCGAGCCCCAGCCAGACCGACTCCAGAGGCTCTCCCGCAACAGGATCACTGGCGAGTCGATAGTGGACCCACCGGCCTTCTTTCCGCTCACCCACGAGCCCAGCCAGGCGCAGGTCTGCCAGATGCGCCGAGACCGTGGACGGCGCCATGCCGAGGACCGCGGTGAGCTGGCAGACACACAGCTCCCCGCCCCGGAGCATGGCCAGGATGCGTAAGCGGGCTGGGTGGCCCAGAGCCTTGTGGAGCTGTGTGATCTGGAAGAGCGGCGGTCGGGTCATTTCGTTATAACGCGAAATATAGCATTATCCCACCGCCACCGCTCCCTCCCGCGGGCTTCGGGAGTCCCCGCCCCACACTGCCGCACCACAGGGTGTAGGGTGTAGGGGCTGTGAGGGCCAGCGCTGGCGCGAGAGAGCCAACCCCGGGCGCGAGCCCGGGGCTCAAGGCACGAAAAAAACCGACCCCCGGGGATTATCCGAGGGCCGGTGTCTTAGGCTAAGCCTGTTGTCCAGTTAGGCGTAGCGTAACTGTGTTTTGTATTTACGGACGAGGCGGTACCGCCTGCCCAAGCTTCTCCAGGGTGTTGGTCAACAGCGCAATCGCATAAGTCGGGTTGTGCACGCCCAGGCTATGGTCCTCCTCGATGTACAGGAGGTTCCAGATGGCGGCCGCTTCGTTGTTTGTGACGACAAGAGGCGTCGTGGACGAGGCGTTGACGTGACCGTCCACGTCGAGCCATCCCTGTCCCTTCATGTATGTCACCATGGTCTCGACCAGCAGCTCGACGTACGATCTCAGATCGTTGTGATCGAAGAGCAACAGGTCGGTGTCGCTCACATTGAGGCCGCTCTCATGGCACCCTGAGGTCTCGCAGCCCTCTTCGTTGCCTACTTCTGGCTCGGGTCCTGCTTCGCCTTCTGGTATGTACCTCACGGCGAACGTGTGGCCGCCGGCTTCAATGCCGAGGGCGGGAGCCATATGGCACGTGATGCATCCCTTCGGGTTGTTGGTCAAGTTGCCGTGGATGTGCACGCCATAGCTCTTGCTTCCTGTGAACTCCAAGCCGCCGGTGCCCTTCAGGAGGCCTCCCTGCACGCTGTGGTGCGGGCCCCAGTGGGATGAGGTGATCGTGAAGTCGCCAACAGCGTCGATCACGGGGAACGGATCTCGCGGCCGCGGCTGGTGGCATTGGGCGCAGATGTTGGCCTCGCCCACGTCGATCTCCTCACCGTTGAGAATCATTGTGACGGGATCGGAGGTGACCCGAGCGAAGTCCGCTTCCGTGTAGGTAGTGTGGATCTCATGGCACGTGCGGCAGTTGATGGGTGTCGGGTTGTCGGTCGATGCCGTAGCCGCAGTAATGGTGAATCCCGATTCAGCCCTCTCGGCAAACCCCTCATGACCGTGGCAGATGCCGCAGGTGGTGCTGGTTGCCCGGTTTACGTTCTCTCCCGAGCCGTGCTTGGACATGCCCCATTGCAGCTGACGCACCACGATCCTGATGTCGTCGTCGTGGCATTGCGTGCAGGTCTCGTTCTGGTCGGCGCCGGCGGGTCCGGCGGGACCCTCGGGTCCTGCGGCTCCGGTGGCTCCGGCGGGCCCTGCGGGACCCTCACACCCCAGTAACAGCGCCACTGCAAACGGGGCAGCGATCAGTGATAAAGTCTTTCTCATGAAACTTTCTCCTTCATACGTCGCGGTGAAACTCTCCCGCAGCCCGCACCAGGCCGGTACACCGCTACCGTCCCGAGCAGCCGTAACAGGAGAGTGACGTGGCAGCTCGCCCGACTCGGAACGAGGTCCCCCCGTGGGACTGGAGTGGGCTGAGCGAGGCGTGTGATGGGTCGAAGGGCAACGCTGGGAAGCGGCCTTCGCGCACGCCAAGAACGCGAGCCACCAATCAGGTGGTCGCTGGAAAGCGTTGACGTCCACCCATGCCGGTGCGTGAAGCGCCATGAGCGGCGCGTTCCCTCCGGGAAAGGGGTACGATCAACTACGAATTGACTCAGAATGCAAGTTGCCGTCGTGGTGTCCCCCTGCTGCCCTTCGTCTTTCCCTCGGACACCACCCTCGTCGCTGGCGACCTGGCCATGCTTGTCGGGGTGTAGCGTTATGTCTTGAATCACGGTGTCGTGTCGTTTTCGCTGTGGCCAACATGAGGCGAGATCGACGTGCCGCATCACGACTCTGCCTTCAACTGAAGGCGAGGGGCACCGCTCGGCGGCTTGCCCACCGTACCAGCTCAGCGGACGACTCATAATCACCAGAGGGACATCAAACGATGCGAACTACTCCTCTTTAGGGATCATGATCCGAACAACTCACATAGCAGCTTGCGAAAGGATGGTACCAGGGAAATCAGAAAGTTTCCGTGAAGGCTATATGAACAATCTCTAATAGAACGCTCAATCTTAAAGGAAGCTTTACCAAGCAAGACATTTGACCGCTCTCCGGGACTCCACTTCCCATACACCGCTGCCGCGTAACGTGAAATCGCTTTCATTCTCGGCGAGGACGTCGAGCAACCAAGCGCACCTGGGCAACGGCATCGACACGGAGCCTCACCACCCCCATACACACCCGATCGGATCAAGGGAATACCCATACGTGGGCGGCAGGCGACTTGCGGTCACGACCGTCCGGACGTATGTAAAAGAAGAGCCATCGTGTAACTCGGTTCCTCGGCAATTGCCCTATTTTCTCACCGTAGCCATCTGACGACATCGAGACTGCGGCATGCCGCGCACTCGCAGCCGGACGCCGTCTTCAGCGGTCGCGCAGAGCCCACTTGTTACCAGCTTGGCGGAGAGACGCATGAACCGGCGAGAGTTCAATACGCGTATGGCGACCCTGATCGGAACGGGATCCCTGACTGGTGTTCCGGGCCTATTCCGCCGTCAGGGACGGCCCCGGGTCAACGGCCAGCGCATCTCCAGGCACCTCGCAGAGTTGGCCCAGATTGGCAAGAACCCCCAAGGGGGGGTGAGTCGCCTCGCCTACAGCGAAGCCGATCTCCAGGGGCGCGAATACGTGATGGGGCTCATGCGTGCCGCCCAGCTCGAGCCGACGATTGACATCGCAGGCAATATCCTCGGACGACGTGCCGGAACGGATGCGAGCCTGCCGCCGTTGATGTTTGGCTCGCACATCGACTCCGTACCTGAGGGTGGAGACTATGATGGACCGGTGGGATCGATCGGAGCCATTGAGGTAGCTCAGGCCCTTGCCGAGAACGACGTCGCAACGCGGCATCCGTTGGAGGTTGCCGTCTTTCAAAACGAGGAGGGAGGAAAGACGGGCAGCCGGGTCCTGGACGGCGAGTTTGCCGAGCGGGAGTTAGAGATCGTAACAGCAAGTGGCAGAACGATCGCTGAGGGAATCCGTATCCTCGGCGGCGATCCCACGAGACTCGCCGAGGCAAGGCGCCACCCTGGGGCCGTTGCAGCCTTTCTCGAGCTTCACGTGGAGCAGGGCGCCATCCTCGATCGGGAGCAGATCAATATTGGTGTGGTGGAGGGTATCGTCGGGATCAAGCGGTGGAATGTGATCGTCGAGGGCTTCGCCAATCATGCCGGCACCACTCCGATGGAGCACCGTCAGGACGCCCTGCTAGCTGCAGCGAAGCTCATACAGGCGGTGAACGAGGTGGTAAGGGCGATGCCCGGCCGACAGGTGGGCACGGTCGGGCGGATCCAGGTCGAGCCTGGAGCCCCCAACGTCGTGCCGGGACGGGTGACGCTGAGCCTGGAGGTGCGGGACCTCGACATGGCGAAGATCGACCGCATCTTCGAGGGAGTGCGCATGGAAGGCCAGGCGATCGCGCGGGACAGCGGAACCACCGTCGAATTCGACGAGTTCTACGTCAGCCGGTCCGCACCGACACACGAGCGCATCCGGCAACTCATCGAGCATGCCGCCGCAGAGCTTGGCCTGACCACGCTCCGCATGCCCAGCGGCGCCGGTCACGACGCCCAAAGCGTTGCGCGTTTTGCACCGATCGGAATGATCTTTGTACCGAGCGTGGGGGGCATTAGTCACTCCCCAAAGGAGTTTTCCCGCCCTGAGGACATTAACGCGGGCGTGAATGTGCTGCTCCAAACGCTCCTAGAACTCGATGCGCTGACTTCATTGGAGTGAACGATTTCACGTTGTCTCTCACGGGGGCAGGGCAAACATGGCAACTGTCAAAGGCACGATCGGCATACTGACGGGGGGCGGCGACGTCCCGGGGCTCAATCCGGCCATCCGTGCCGTCACCATACGCGCGCTGCGCGAGGGATACCGGGTTCTGGGCATCCGTCGAGGTTGGCTTGGATTGGTCGATATGGTGCCCGAGAAGGATGCCGATAACAGTGATGCCATCCAAGTTCTCACCGAAGATCTCGTCAACCGCTCCGGGAGGACCGGGGGGACTTTTCTCCACAGTTCCCGCACCAGACCGAGCCACCTTCCGGCGCCAATTGTCCCACCGCATGTCAAGGACAAATATCGGGACGAGATCAACGATTTCACGCCAGAAATCCTCAAGCACGTTGATTTTCTCGGAATCGACTTTCTGATCGCCATCGGCGGCGACGACACTTTGAGCTACGCGGCCCGCCTTCACGAAGAGGGAGTAAAGGTCGTTGCAATTCCCAAGACCATGGACAACGACGTTCCTGGAACGGATTACTGTATAGGCTTCAGCACGTGCGTGACACGCACTATCGAGCTCACCCACAGCTTGCGCACAACGGCCGGCTCTCACGAGCGATTTCTGGTGCTCGAGGTTTTCGGCCGTTACGCGGGTTACACGGCGATGTTGCCCACGATGGCGGGCGCGGCGGATCGGTGCGTCATCCCCGAACACCCGTTCGACATGGAACATCTCACCGAGCTCATGGTGCACGATCGCAACCGCCACCCCAGCAAGTATGCCGTGGTGCTGGTTTCGGAAGGCGCGCGGATGCAGGGCGAGGAATCCCTGTCGTTCGAAGGGCATGAGGCCGATCAGTACGGACATCGCAAACTAGGAGGCCTTGGCGATAAGGTGGCGGAACGCCTCAAGGAGCTTTCGGCGATGTTCAACGATGGACGTCGCATCAACGTCGTCAACCAGCGACTCGGTTATCTCGTGCGCTGCGGCGATCCCGACGCCATCGACTCGATCGTGCCGATGGCCTACGGGAATCTCGCCCTCGATCAAGTCCTCTCTGGAAGCTCCGGGCGCCTCGTCAGCCTCCACAACGGGTGCTACGATACAGTGCCGATCGATGTGGTCACTCGCCGCAAGAAGGTGGTGGACATTCACAAGCACTACAACGTCGAGCGGCTGAGGCCCAAGTACGAAACGTTTCTGCGGGAACCGCTCTTCATCATGACGAGCGACACTTAGCAGCATGAGTTACGCCGTTTCCAGCGTCCCGAACCCATCATGATTCAATCATTCCTGGAATCTCTTTCCCCGGTACAACAAGCAGCCTTGGGCGGATTGGGAACCTGGATGCTCACGCTGCTCGGTGCGCTGCCGGTGCTGTTCATCCGGCGCGTCAACCGTTCGCTGATGGACGGCATGATGGGTGGGGCGGCCGGTATAATGGTGGCAGCAGCGTGCTGGTCGCTGCTGGTGCCGGCCCTCGAAGCCGGCGGCGTGTGGCGGAGTCTCACCGGCCTGGGCTTCGGTGCAGTGGCTATTTGGGGTCTGGATCGCGTGATTCCTCACCTCCACCCGGAGTTCCCCGACGAAGCAGCAACAGAGGGACCAAGTGTCGCATGGAAGCGCACCCGACTTCTCATCGCAGCGATCACCATCCACAACCTTCCCGAAGGTCTGGCCGTGGGGCTCGGATTCGGCCGGGGAGATCTGGGTCGTGCGATGGTGCTCGCCCTCGGCATCGGAGTTCAGAACATCCCCGAAGGTCTCGCCATCGCGCTCCCGCTGCGACGCGACGGCATGAGCCGCGGCAAAGCCCTGTGGTACGGGCAGCTTTCTGCGGTGATCGAGCCCATTGCTGCCGTAGCCGGAGCCCTTTTCATCGGGCTTGGATCCCAAGCACTTCCGTACGGACTGGCGTTCGCCGCGGGAGCGATGCTCTACGTGGTCGTCGAGGAACTCCTTCCGGAAACAACTCGCAGCGGTAATGTTGACGTCGCCACCGTTGGCTTCATCTTGGGTTTCGGAATCATGATGGCGCTGGACCAGCTCGCGAGCTAGCGGTCACTGATAGGAGAGCAGGGAGCGGGGAGCAGGGAGCAGGGAGGGGGGAGCGGGCCGCCACCACCCACCCACCAAGTCACACAGCAGCCAGCTCTGCACGCGATTTCACCACGAGCTCAAGCTATGAAGAGCAAGAACAACAAGCAGGGAAAGGATCTCAAGCGGGGCACGGTCGAAGAAGCCGTGTCGGCGATCAGGTCCGGAGATCGGGTGTTCGTTCACTCAGTCGCGGCCGCACCACAGCGCTTGATCCAGGCCATGACGGCGAGAGCCCCCGAGCTCGAGAACGTCGAGATCGTTCATATCCACACCGAAGGCGATGCCCCATACGCATCGCCGGAGCTTGCGGCAAGCTTCCATACGAAAGCCATGTTCGTCGGCGCAAATGTGCGGAAAGCGGTTGCCGGCGGGCAGGCCGACTACATCCCAGTGTTTCTGAGCGAGGTGCCAGCTCTTTTTCGCAAGAACATCCTGCCTCTCGATGTGGCCATGATTCAGGTATCCCCCCCAGACAAGCATGGCTTTTGTTCCCTCGGTGTGTCTGTCGACGTGACCCGCGCGGCAATACAGATGGCCGTACACGTTATCGCGCAAATCAACCCCCATATGCCACGCGAGGTAGACGATCCCCTACCGGAACTTGCTGCAGCGCCCCTAACGGACGTGGACAAGGCTATCGGTCAAAACTGCGCGGAGCTCGTGGTTGACGGCGCCACCTTGCAAATGGGCATTGGCGCGATCCCCGATGCCGCTCTCGCCGCCCTGCACCACCACAAGGACCTCGGCGTTCACACAGAGATGTTCTCGGACGGTGTCATCGACCTAGTCAACAAGGGAGTGATCAACGGCGCGAAG
>JBDHDY010000135.1:0-14316 GCA_039591275.1 Gemmatimonadota bacterium
CGGACATCTGGGAAGATTTCAGCAGCCGGCTCAAAGGCTTCATACTCAAGCGCGTTCGGGACGAACATGATGCGGAGGACATTTTGCAGGATGTCTTCCTCAAAGTGCATCGCACCCTTCATAGCCTGAGAGACGAAGACAAACTCAAGGTCTGGGTCTATCAGATCACTCGCAACGCCGTCTATGACTACTATCGGCACCGCAAGGTTGCGGAGGATCCGGTGCGCCAATTGGAGAGTTGGGTGGAAGACCCGGTCCCCGACAATGTCACCGATGAGGTGGCCTCCTGCATCAGACCCATGCTTGACGGACTGCCTGATATATATCGGGAGGCCATCGTCCTCACGGAATTTGAGGGTTTGACTCAGAAAGAGTTGGCACAGAAGCTCGATCTCTCGCTGCCGGGAGCCAAGGCGAGGGTTCAGCGGGGTAGGAAGAAGCTGGAGGAGATGCTACTCGGCTGCTGTCACTTCCAGTTCGACCGGCGGGGAAACATCCTCGCCGTCCAGCCAAAGGAGGAGAGCTGTCGCTACTGTGGCTGTGACACGGCCGGGGAGTGAGCTGTATCCTTCTGCTCGGATCTCCGTCTATTGGTATGAGAGGACGCAAGAGTACGACGAGACCATGCCAAACGGAGGATCGACATGAGCAAGACCATGCATGAAGCGGACGAAAGAAACACGAAGCGGTTCGTGAGGGAGGCCTACAGTAAGATCGCCAGACGGGAGACCGGTGGCGGCTGTGGATGCGGTTGTGGCACGGAGGCTGAGCCGCGGGAGCTGGCCAGGTCACTTGGCTATTCGGAGGAAGAGCTGAGCGTCATCCCCGATGAGGCCAACTTGGGTCTTGGCTGTGGAAATCCCACGGCGTTGGCCACGCTCGAGGAAGGCGAGGTCGTCCTTGACCTCGGCTCGGGAGCGGGGTTCGATTGTTTTCTCGCATCGGACGAAGTGGGGCCGAACGGACGGGTGATCGGCGTGGATATGACTCCCGAGATGGTGGACAAGGCAAGAGGGAATGCGGAGAGGAACGGCATCCGCAACGTGGAGTTCAGGATGGGCGAGATCGAGAACCTGCCCGTGGCGGACAATTCGGTGGATGTGGTGATCAGCAATTGTGTGCTCAACCTGTCGCCCGACAAGCCAAGAGTGTTCCGCGAGATCTACCGCGTATTGAAGCCCGGTGGGAGGGTCGCGATTTCGGACATCGCTCTGCTGCGGGAATTGCCAGAAGCTACTCAGAAGAGCATTGAGGCATATGTGGGCTGCGTTGCGGGAGCTGTACTCATCGACGATTATCAGACAGTCGTTGAGCAGTCCGGTTTGCAGGATGTTCGCCTGACAGTGAAAGGCTCCTCAGGCTCGGTTGCAGAAGGTGCAGGCGACAGCGATGGTTTCGAAGGGGCAGCGGTGAGTGTCTATGTGGAAGGTCGCAAGTAGAGATGCATATGGAACGGTCGGAGCTCCTTCAGATGGCTGAGCCACTGGAGGAGCTCAAGGCTGCCCTCGCCGATCGCTACACCATCGAGCGCCCTATTGGCCGCGGCGGGATGGCCACGGTGTTTCTCGCCAAGGAGCACCACCCGGCAAGACAGGTAGCGGTAAAGGTGTTGGATCCTGCACTCAGTGGGCAGATCGGCCGGGAGCGCTTTCTGCGGGAGATAGAGATCGTCTCCCAGCTCACCCACCCTCTCATCGTGCCGGTGTTCTCGGCGGGTGAGGCCGCCGGACTTCTGTACTACGTCATGCCGTACATCTCCGGCCAGTCGCTGCGCAGCCGGCTGAAGGGCGGGAACAGACTACCGCTGGACGACGCGCTGCACGTAACGTACGACGTGGCAGATGCGCTGGACTACGCCCACGGCCTGGGGATCGTGCACCGAGACATCAAACCAGAGAACATCCTGCTCGAAGCGGGCCACTCGGTCGTCACCGACTTCGGCATCGCGCGGGCACTCAGTGACGCGGTTGGCTCGGGCGAACAGCTTACCCTTGCCGATCGACCGGTTGGCACGCCGGGTTACATGAGTCCCGAGCAGGTATCGGCGGCACGAGACGTCGACGGGCGGAGCGACGTGTATAGTCTGGCCGGTGTTCTGTACGAGATGATATCCGGGACGCGACCCTTCATTGGTTTCGATCCCGGTGCGGCGGTCGCCGCGCAGAGCGGTGACGCAGGGAGAACTGACGCTGGGATTCCCGAGTCCATCGAACCAGTTCTGCGAAAAGCGCTTGCTTGGTCCCCTGAAGACCGCTACCAGTCCGCCAAGCTTTTTGTCAACGCTCTCTCGGGCGAAGGCACTACCCCGACTCTGCATACTGCCCCTCGGCATACGCCGACACCGCCCGAAGAGGCGCCACGCAAGTCGATTGCGGTGCTGCCGTTCACCAACATGAGCACCGATCCGGAGAATGAGTATTTCAGTGACGGGATCACGGACGACATCATCAACCAGCTCTCGAAAGTGGGCGATCTCAAGGTCACGTCCCGCACGTCGGTCATGCGCTACAAGCACGCCGAGAAGGACTTGCGACAAATCGGCGGCGAACTTGGCGTGGCGACCGTGCTCGAGGGCAGTGTGCGTAGGGCGGGCCAACGGGTACGCGTCGTCTCGCAGCTCATCGACGTGCAGACGGACGCACACGTCTGGGCGGAGACGTACGATCGTGACCTCACGGATATCTTCGAGATTCAAAGCGATGTGGCACAGCAAATCGCCGGCGCGCTGGAGGCCACATTGTCGCCCAGGGTCCAGGAAAGCATCTGTCGGAAGCCAACTGCGAACCTCGAGGCGTACAATCTCTACCTTCAGGGGGTCTATCACTGGAACCAGTTCAAGCCGGAGTCGGCCGAGCGGGCTCTCCAATTCTTCAAGGACGCTCTCGAACGCGATCCAGACTTTGCCCGGGGTCACGCGGGGATGGCCAACGCATATCTCATCTTGGCATTAGGCGCGGCTCGAGGTGCCCTGTCTCCCGCGGAATCCTTTCCCCGCGCGAGGGCTGCGGCAGAGCGCGCGCTTGCCATCGACGAAACCCTCTCCGACGCTCACGCAACCCTCGGTAGTGTTCTGTTCTGGTACGAGTGGGATTGGGTTGGGGCTGAGGCGGCCTTTAAGCGGGCTCAGACCGTCGGTTGCGGGTGTGATTTCGAACTGAGCTTGAAGTACGCTTTCTACCTGGCCGCGATGGGCCGCCACAAAGAAGGCATCGTGCTGGCTCGCAAGGCCCGTGCGCTGGATCCCGGATCGCTGATCGTCAACGCCCACCTTGGAGATCAGCTCAGTTGGGCACGCAAACCCGAGCCGGCCCGAGCTCAGTTCAAGAAGACTCTGGAGCTCAATCCTGACTTCCCGCCCGCTCTTCTCAGCCTCGGATGGAGTTATCTACATACCGGTGAAGTGGATGACGCCATCGAGCAGTTCGAGCGTGTGAGACACCATGCCGGGCAGATGCCCCTGTGGAAATCGGCGCTCGGGATCGCCTACGCTGCGGCCGGTCGCATGAACGACGCGAGCGCCATCCTCGAAGAACTGTTCAAGGACAAGTCTTCGGGTGGGGTGTACGTCTCGTCCCACGACATCGCCCTGGTGTACGCGTGGCAAGGCGAGAAGGAGCAAGCACTCGATTGGTTGGAACGCTCGTACGAGGAGCACGACGGCTGGATGCCGTTCATCAATGTCGATCCCCTGTGGGATTCCCTGCGGTCAGAGTCACGGTTCAAGAAGATCGTTGAGGAGATGGGGCTTTCTCAATAGTGGCCAGTGATCAGTAACCAGTGGCCAGTGGTACTTGAATCTGAATTGACGTGATGGGGTGGAGCCACTGCCCACCGCCACTGGTCATTGACAGGATGCATGCAGGCGAGATTCAGAAAGGTTGTCAAACCGCCTCTGACAAGGAGATCGAGATGGCCTCAATCAAGTTTATTGCCGAGGACGAGGCGACGGGAAAAGTCAAGGAGATCTACGAGGAGATCAAAGAGCAACTGGGGATCGACTTTGTCCCAAATCTCTACCGGGTGATGGCTGCCAAACCTGATTACCTGGAGGCAAACTGGAACAAGGTGAAGGCGGTCATGGTCGAGCCGGGCAAACTAGATCGTCTCACCAAGGAGATCATTGCCGTTGCCACCTCAGCGGTAAACGGCTGCGATTACTGACTGGCCGTTCACACTTCTGCGGCGCAGAAGTTGGGGTTGGACGACGAAGGCGTGCTCGAGCTCATGGCCGTCGTCGATCTCTTCAGTGGATTTAATAAGCTGATGGACGGCTTGCGTGTCGAACCAGACGAGAAGCCATGGTATGGGTGAGGGTAGTGACTAGAAAGCCGTGAGCTTTTCTTACCCTCGATAATCCTTGAGCAGCATCTCGATGATCGCCGCGGCGCGCTCGGGCTCGAGGCGGTCCACTCGGTCGTGAATCTCCTTCAATACTTGCCGCGCGTCATCATGCGCGTCGGCCTCTCGCGCAACGTGATGAACGCGAAAGGCATGGTGAATAGCGGCGAAGCCGTTGGCAAACAGCAGCACGGCGGCCGGCACCGGGGCGACCTCGGCGAGGGTCACGAGCAACAGCTGCAGCAGGACGTGGGAGTGAACGTGATGTCGATGCTTGCCATCTTTCACATCGCGCCGTATGCGCTCGAGCCGCTCATCTTCCGCGTCCACTTTGACACGCCGCGCCCCCATCCGTTCGCGCCATTCCCGCAGTACCAGGACTCGGTGATCACGGGCTGGCCGGACGGGCCCCAGATGATCGTCTGATATCATGAATCGGTCGTTCTTGCGAACCAGCTGATACGTCGCTGGATCGTCGCCTAATCCAAAGTACGTCACCTCCTTAGGTCGCTCTGGATCCTCAGTGCTGTACACGCCGCACACGATCTCTGTGTCACGCTCCGGCCGGTTGATGGTGACACAGGGGATCACCAGCCATCTTGTCGGTGAAGCAGGCGCATAGTCTTGGATGTCCAGCACGACCTTGCGTGCCTGCAGGCGGGCCGATACAATCGCTGCAAAGAGACTGCGGTTAGCTGAATCGACTGCTCCTTCGTCAAGCAGTGTCGCGACCCGATCCTTACCCTCGGACTGCAAGATCTCCCCTAGGCGCCCTATGGCGGGTGTGTGCTTCCCCTCAAGCAACCCACACAGCGCGCCACAACACGGGGAGTGGCCCTCGTATCGCTTCAGGACACCGAAGCGATATCGGTCTCGGTCGTGCTCGATTCCCACGTGGGAGTTGATCTTGACGACCATGAGCTTGTGAGCCCCTATTTTCGCGGCGGCGTAATGCTGCTCGGCGATACGAATCCCGCCCCATTCGTAGCGGCCTCCCAGGTTGGCAATGCGAAATGCTGATCGCTGCGCGAACTTGAGCGGCGGCAACAAATGCTGCACGAAGCCGTGCTGAAACGCGGTGACGCACTCGTTCTCCGATTCGTCGGCACAGCTCACGTGCACGGCACCCACGACGGGGGGGTGATCGGCAACAGCCGCGAGATGGATGGCCTGAGTCACGCCTGTCACCGAATCTTCGACGCCGACGAGTTCGTGTAGACGGTCCATGGTTTTCACAATCTAATGGGCTGTGAGGAGTAGGGCTTGGGGCTTGGGGAGTTGATTAGAGCTAATTGATACCGAAAGCAGGGAAAGCGGCCGATGCGAGTTCGCCAACTCAGCATGTTCCTGAAGCATCTAACCAGTCGAGTACTGCGCTATGTATACGCTGCCATTCCCGCTCAGGGCGAGGAAGCCGGTAGGAGGCAGCCGGTAGCTGGCAGCCAAGGTCGACCCGATGGTGTCGTTGCGGTGCGAGTAGTCGGTGCTGCACGGGAGTAGTTGTCGAGTCGCAGTGCGGTTGGTATCGCTCCTCCGCTAGGCCTGATGCATTGGTCCAGACTGGTCGCAGTGAGCGAACCCTCAGAAGCTCAATGAGACAGTAGCGGTAAGCCGGTAGTCGTTTCGTTGCCCCAGTGACACGCCGAGGCCCAATGTCGGCGGGCCATCGTATACAGTGCTCCAACTGCGCTTGGAAAAGGGCGCGGCGATCAAGGCTCCGAGCACAAATCCTCCGGCCGCACCAACACCTCCCCCGAGGGCCGCAGCCTGCAATACCTCTCCTCCTGTCGGATCTGCCGGACAGTCGAACAGACAGAACTCGCTCACAAATACGACCGCGGAGATCATTCCGGCGAGCCCCCCTACGATACTTCCCACGAGGGCACCTCGGGTCCAGGCGCTGCCCCGTTTCTGGATCTCGATTTGATTCACCGACGCGAGGGGGACGGAAACCGATGCTCCTCCCGGCCAGGGGGTGAACACCAACGTGTCACCCTGAACGCCGCGAACCGTACCGGTCGTGACTTGCGGAAAGCGGACTTGCGCATCGCTGCAGTCGAGGCGTCCACCAACCGCCAACGCGCAGGTGTGGGTTAAGCGCATCCGCTCACCTGGCACAACAGGTATCGTCTGTGGTTCCGCTGTCACGAACGGCAACGAGGTGAGAACCGCAGCAAGGAAAAGGGAGTACCGCATAAGACCCTCTGGATGGGGCACGAGCCACCCTAGGGAAGTACCGTCAAGTAAACGTCAACGCAAGCCACCCAACGGCTTACGCCTGGCTAACTCGTCCAGCAAGGACGTTTGCAGCAATCAGGAATGTCACTATCTTATGATGATAAGGAGTCCACGACGCCGCAGCTTGGGCCGAGCCAAAGCAAAGGGGTGGTGTTTCAGCTGATGGCCATCTGCAGCTATGTCGTTTTCCCACAACAAGGTAGGGCCCGGGAAGTTTTCCGCCGCCTGAGCCGTATTCCGAACTGCGAGGTCGTACCCGCGGAGAATCGGTCCCTGATGATCTTGCTGACCGATACGGAAACGGTTGCTGACGAGCAGGCGCTGCAACAACAACTCAATTCCATCGAAGACATCGAATGCATGGCGCTCACGTTCGGCGAGGTCGACCCCGAAACAGGCGTCGCCGACCCCCTCAGGGCGGTGCAGACGTCGCAGCTCGACCTGCCGGATGTCGAATGAGCGTGACGAAACGGAGTGGACGATGAGTTCGCTAGATCGCAGGAAGTTTCTCAAGAGCGCGGCGTTGAGTTCGGCCGCCGCCACCGCCTCGACCTTCAGTCCCGGTGTAGCCTTCGCCTCCCGAGGCGGGGCGGCAGCTGCACAGGGCGACATCACTTGGAAGAAGACACCGTGCCGGTTTTGTGGAACCGGCTGCGGTCTCTTGGTAGGCTTGCGGGATGGCCGCGCCGTTGGTGTCAGAGGAGATCCGGATTCTCCCGTGAACCGGGGGCTGTGCTGCGTCAAGGGCTATTACTCGGTGCAGGCTCTCTACGGCAAAGACCGGATCACAAAGGCCCTGGTGCGCCGCAACGGCGCCATGGTCGAGGTCCCCATGAGCGAGGCGCTGGATCTCGTTGCATCCAAGATGCAGGAGACGATCCGGGATCACGGGAAGGATGCCGTCGCGATGTACGGTTCGGGGCAGTGGACGATTCCGGACGGCTATGTTGCGTCAAAACTGTTTAAGGGGGCCATCGGCACGAACAATCTGGAAGCCAACGCACGACTGTGCATGGCGAGTGCGGTCACCGGGTTCTTGTCGACGTTCGGCATGGACGAACCCATGGGGTGCTACGAGGACATCGACCACGCAGACGTATTCGTGCTTTGGGGCAACAACATGGCTGAGATGCATCCGATGTTGTTCACGCGGGTGCTGGACCGGCGACGGAGAGACCAGGAGGTCAAGATCATCGACCTGGCGACCCGTACGACACGAACGAGCGCCGCCTCCGACACCTCCCTCATCCGCAGACGGATCTGGCTCTCGCCAATGCGATCTGCCATGAGCTAGTGCGAAATAAGTGGGTGAACGAAGACTTCGTGGCCAAGCACGTAGCTTTCAAGAAGGGCAAGACCGACATCGGCTATGGTTTGGAAGAGCATTTCGCGTTTGCGGACGCGGCCGAAGCCACGACTTTTGAGGCGTACAAAGAATTTCTCGAGGACTACACCCCCGAACAGGTAGAGGAGCTTTCCGGGGTACCCGCCGAAGAGATCCGCAATCTGGCGGCGATCTACGGCGACCCTTCCAAGAAGATCGTGTCGTTCTGGTGCATGGGGATGAACCAGCACACCCGCGGCACATGGATCAACAACCTCATCTACAACATCCACCTGCTCACTGGGAAGATCTCCCAGCCCGGTAGCAGCCCGTTTTCCCTGACCGGCCAGCCGAGCGCCTGCGGCACGGTGCGTGAGGTGGGAACGCTCACCCACAAGCTGCCCCACGGCGTGGTGGCCAATGAGGCACACCGCAGGTTCGCTGCCGAGATCTGGAATGTTCCCTTCGACAACATCCCGTCAACTCCGACGCATCACACCATCTCCATGTTTCGTGATATTCGCTTCATGTGGGTGCAGGTCACCAATCCGATGGTCACGATTCCGAACCTGCGGCGTTACCGAAACGGTGCGCGGAAGGACGATCGCTTCCTCGTGGTGTCCGACGTCTATCCCACACCGACGACGGACGTGGCCGACGTCATCTTGCCTACGGCGATGTGGATCGAGCGGGAGGGCATGTACGGTAACTCAGAGCGGCGGACGCAACACTTCGACCAGCTCGTCGACCCTCCGGGCGAAGCGATGAGCGACACCTGGCAGTTGATCGAGGTGGCCCGCCGTCTGGGTTTTGAGGAGCTCTTCCCGTGGGACTACGGGAGTCACATTCAGGAGATCTGGAACGAGTACATTCGCTTCCACGAAGGTCCGCGGCATGGGATGGCGCCATACGACGAACTGCGGGAGCAACCTGGCATCATGTGGCCGTACGTGAACGGCAAGGAAACCAAGTGGCGCTTCAATGCCGAGCACGACCCGGCAGCGGATGCCGAGCTGGGGTTCGATTTCTATGGGAAGCCCGACCACCGCGCCTGGATCTGGCTGCGTCCTTACGAGCCAGCGGCCGAGTCACCCGATGAGGAGTACCCGTTTTGGCTCAACACGGGCCGGATCGTGGAGCATTGGCACACCGGATCCATGACCCGACGAGTTCCCACTCTCCACCGAGCTGCGCCCCACGGGTACGTGGAGCTCAACGCGGCCGACGCTCGACGCCTGGGAATCAATCATGGGGAGAGCGTTCGTCTGGTAAGCCGTCGCGGTTCCCTGACGCTGCCGGCGCAGATCGACCAGCGAGGCCAGCCATCTGAAGGGCAGGTGTTCGTCCCGTTCTTCGATGAATCGATGCTGGTGAACGAGCTGACGCTAGACGCGTTCTGTCCGATCTCGAAGCAGCCGGATTACAAAAAATGCGCAGTGAGGGTTGAAAAGGCATGATTACCAAGCCGCGAGGGATTCTGAAAATGCTGAGGGCGGTCACAGTCGTTCCCGTTGCCGCGTTTGCCGTTTTCCTCTTTTTGCCAGGCCCGACGTCTTCAGCCTCCGGGCCTGACGGGCGCGCAGTGTGGCAGGCGCCGAATGATACGGTGCTGCCGCCGACGATTCCCCACGACGTGAGCGGCGCGCTCTCTCGCTCCCAGGAGTGTGGCGTGTGCCACGTGCCCGGTGGTGTGGCTCCAGCACCGCACGCCGAGCGGCGCAATTGTATGCAATGCCACGTAGCGTCCAGCGGGGAGACTACGTGGGAGCGTGGATCGGTCGCAGCGGCCACGCCAGTAGCTCCGGTCGGCAGTCCTCCGCCGATCCCTCATGCGCTCGAGGGACGCGACAACTGCCTCATGTGTCACGGAGCGTCGGCGCCGATGGAGGCGATCCGTACGTCGCACCCGGAGCGGGAGAGTTGCCAGCAGTGTCACGTGGGACAGGGAGGCGGTGGCTCGTTTCGGCGTCCGTAATGACGACGGGAGATGACTACAGATTGCAGATTGGCGATCTGCGATCGCCGCTCTCAAATCACCAACGTTACAACGTTGCCCTCCTGAAGCCCAAGCCCTAAGCCCCACTCCCTAAGTCCCGGGGCGGTGAGGAGGGCGGGGCATCACTCATACCGCAACGCTTCAGCTGGATCCACACGGGCGGCGTGTCTGGCTGGTAGGTAGCACGCGACAGCAGCAACAACTGTGACTAACACAGCAACGCTCACCAACGTCCAAGGATCTCGTGCGTTCACCTCAAAGAGCAGGCTATTGAGTACTCGGCCAAGGCCGACGGCTCCGGCGATGCCGAGGCTGAGGCCGATCAACGCGAGCTTCATTCCTTGACGGACAACGAGGCCAAGTACCTCGCCGTGCCCCGCGCCCAACGCGATACGCAGACCCATTTCTTGGGTGCGCTGCCTTACCGTGTACGACATCACGCCGTAGATGCCAATAGCTGCGAGTATCAGTGCCGCGGTCGCGAAGATCCCAATCAGCAATGTAGCGTAGCGTTCGGACGTAACTGAGTCGGCAATTCTCTGTTCCATTGTGGCTACGTCGTACAACGGCAGATCTGGATCGAGTGCCGCAACGGCCCTCCGCACAGCGGAAGCGAGATCACTAGGGTCACGCGTGGAGCGTACGACAAAGCTCATGGTTTCGGAGACGTAGATCTGTGCGTAGGGCAGGTACATTGTGGGGAAAACACCTTCATCGAGACCGTACTGCTTCACATCACCCACCACACCAACGATCTCGATATTTTCGGGACCCGATGGCCCACCCCAGTTGATGTATTTACCTAATGCGCGTTTCCCAGGGAAGACGCGGCGCGCGAACGCCTCGTTTACGACTAAGACGTGAGATGCCTCCGGCGTGTCGCTGTCACGCACATCGCGGCCTTCCAGCAGTGGTATACCCATTGTTCGGAAGTATCCGGTAGTAATCCTGCGGCGCGAGATGGGGCGGATTTGCTCATCCGGCCGATCGGGCACGCTCACTGTGGTGACCCGGCCACCGACAAAGGGAATCCCGGTTATTGCCGCTACCGATTCTACGCCGGGTAACCCCTCGACAACATTTACAAAATTGGCGAAGAAGGTCGCTCGCTGCTGGTCGGTTTCATACTTTGAGTGTGGAAGTGATATGTGTCCGCTGAGCAGTTGACGGTGGTCGAAGCCGCTCTCGACGTGGGTCAACCTCCAGAAGCTCTTGAGCATCAACCCAGCGCCGGCGACTAGTACGAGTGACAGCGCCACTTCAGCCACGACGATCGTGCTTCTGATCCGGCGGCGCCGCAAGCCGGCCAGCGCCCCGCGGCCGCCTTCCTGCAGCGCCGACAGTAGGTCTTTCCGGAACCCCTGCCACGCGGGGATTGAACCGACGAGGATACCGACTAGTAGCGTGACAAGTGTTGTGAAAGCGAGAACGGTTCCATCGATGTTTACTTCGTTTGCGCGTGGCAGTTCGCTCCCAAAGCCGACCACGAGTAACTGCACGCCCACGTAAGTCAAGCCGAGTCCTGCAACCCCGCCGACTAGAGACAGCAACACGCTTTCGGTGAGTAGCAGCCTGAGCAAACGACCTCGGCCGGCACCCAATGCGGTGCGAACGGCCAGCTCGCGACTGCGTCCCTCCACCCGGGCCAACAAGAGATTTGCCACGTTCGCGCAGGCTACGAGGAGCACGAAGCCGACCGCTCCTAACAGCACTAGCAGAGGTGTGCGGACACCCCCCACCGTCTGCTCGAGGAGGGGAGCGGCTGTTGCGCCCCAACCGGTGTTCGTTTCGGGGTACGCTGCGGCTAGACGGGCCGCTATAGCTTGTAGCTCTTGGGTGGCCGCGTCAACCTCGACTTCTGGCTCGAGCCGGCCGAGCAGTCGAAGGTAATGCCGCCCTCTACCGCTCAGGTCTCTCGGGCTGAATTCGAATGGCGTCCAAAGATCAAAAGCCTGGGCGCCGAAGCTGAACCCTGGTGGCGTAACGCCAACCACTGTTCGCGGTACGCCGTTCAGGGTCAGAGTCCTGCCCAGCACGTCGCTGTCACCCCCGAAGCGGCGCTGCCAAAATCCATGATCGAGAATCACGACGGGGACGGCTCCGCTGATATCTTCCTCAGGCCGAAACGTTCTGCCGTGTGGAAGAGATATGCCGAGCAGCTCGAAGAACCCGGATGATACCCGCACGCCCGGAATCCGCTCTGGCTCGCCACTTCCCGTCAAGGTTAATGAGGCGTCTCCTAATCCAACCGCAACGACATCCTGGAGCAGAGTCGTCTCTTCCTTGAAGCTCCAAAAGTTGGGAGGCGATGCGGTGAAGGGAAAGCCTCTCGGCGTCACTTCCCGTATCTGGATCAGCCGCTCGGGATGTTCGTAGGGCAGCGGTCTTAACAGCACGCCGTGTACCACACTGAATATTGCGGTGTTCGCACCGATACCAAGTGCCAGGGTGAGGACCGCGATGGAGACAAAACCAGGGTTCTTGACGAGAGAACGAAATGCGTAGCGGATGTCCTGCACCGTAGACGTGATGGGCTCCGACCGACGCTTCCTAGCCGGGCGATTATCCGGGCTCCGCCTCGGCGTCATGTGCCTGCGGCGGAAGGCACGAATCATAGCGGTGACCCGTTCTGCCAGCGCCGTCGCAAACACATTCCACGACTCGCGAACCACAAACGCAGCCACAGCCACGCTACTGTGCCGGGCACATCTCTCTTGCAGCCGCTCGACAAACGTGTGCTCCATGCCGGCGCTGTACTCGACGCGAAAATCGAACGGGTACCAGCGAAGCCAGCGGCGATAGAATTGGACGATGGACGAGTGGGGCATGAACGATTCCTCGCTGACTGCTACGACCGCTTCGGTACGAGTTTCTTCTGGCGGGCGGCTGCCAACAGACCCTGGAGCCGGTCTGCCTCGAGAGCGAAGACGCGTCGCCCAAACGGGGTGAGCTGGAAGTACTGGCGCCGCGGGCCCTGTCGCTCACCGGTTTGTGCCCGCTTGACCTCAACGATGAGCCCGTCTTCCCGCAGTCGCTTGAAGGCCTGGTAAAGGCTGCCGGTTGCCGGGTTGAGTCTGCCATCGGAGCGTTTTTCCACATCCTTGCCGATAGCATATCCGTGCGAGGCACCATCGCCGAGTGCTAACAGGATGTGGAAGGATAGGTCGGTTAGTGGCAGCAGAGCTGCCGGATCACGTCGGTTACCTGTCATTGGTCTTGCATCCGGCCGGTTTGCATCACGTAAATCACTATAGTGAGCACCACTATAGTGGCCGGGTAAAGCTAACGCAACTGCGTGCGCACAACAAGTGTGATTGCCGCCCACGCATCTACCAATCGCAAATCCCAAATCGCCAATCTACATTCGCAATTCATACTGCACCCCTTGTCCACCGAGGGGTACGTGGTTATGATCCCTATGTCATCTAGGGATATGAGGCCCGTCATGGGTGGAAGCGATTTGTATACGGGCACGCTCGACGTGCTAATCCTCAAGGCCCTGAGCAGCGGACCGATGCACGGCTACGGCATCGGCCTGTGGCTTCGCCGGACGAGCCGGGAGATCTTCGACGTAAAAGAGGGAGTACTTTACCCTGCATTGCATCGCCTTCAGCGCAACGGTTGGCTTGCCGCCAAATGGGGCATGACTGAGACCAACCGCCGCGCGAAGTTCTACCGGGTCACGCCCAGCGGCCGCAAGCATCTTGAAGCCGAGCTGGACCGCCTGACGGAACACTCCGAGGCGGTACTGTCGGTGCTCAAGGCCACACCCTCCTAGATCCATGCCGTTCCGCCGCCGTCGTCACGTGCGCCAGGCACGCGATCTCCCGACCAAGCTCGACGTCGAAGTGCGAGAAGAAATCCGCTTTTACCTTGAGATGCGCACTCGTGAGCTGATGGAAGAAGGACTCGGTCCTGACGCCGCATGGCGTGCAGCCCTCAACGCCTTTGGCGATGCAGAGGCAGTTGCGGCTGAGTGTGTGAAGATGAGCGATCCCACAAAACAACACAGCGGTTGGAGTGAGATCATGCACAGGCTCGGTCAGGACATTCGCTACGGATTCCGCATCTTTCGTCGCAGTCCGTTCTTTACCGCCGTCGTCATCCTCACCCTCGCCATCGGTATTGGCGGCAACGCAGCAATCTTCAGTGTCGTAAACGGCGTGCTCGTTCGGCCGCTCCCGTACTACGAACCAGACCGCGTTGTGCACCTGTTGGGAACACAACGAGGTGTGCTGTCGCGTCACGTCTTCATGTCGTATCCGGCGTTCACGGAATGGCGGGAAAGAAATGAAACCCTAGCTGGCGTGGCGGCCTATGGGTGGTGGAGCCCAACCCTGCTCGGAGTTGGGGAGTCGTCGCGTCTCGTTGGGGCCTCCGTCTCCGCGAGCTTCTTCGACATCCTGGGTGTGCAACCGGC
>JBDHDY010000136.1:0-7825 GCA_039591275.1 Gemmatimonadota bacterium
TCGCGCTGCTGGTTCATCACGTCGTCGTAGTCCAACAGCCGCTTGCGGGCCTGGAAGTTCTGCAACTCGACGCGCTTCTGCGCGTTGCCGATGGCCTTGGTGACGAGGGGGTGCGTGATCACTTCCCCTTCCTCGGCACCGGACCTTTCCATCCATCTGGCAATCCGATCCGACCCGAAGAGTCGCATCAGGTCGTCCTCTAGCGAGAGGAAGAAGCGGCTCTGACCCGGGTCGCCCTGACGGCCCGACCGTCCACGAAGCTGCCGGTCGATACGGCGCGCTTCGTGGCGCTCGGTTCCGACGATCACGAGACCGCACGGCGGGTCCTCCTGACAGCCACGTTGCTTGAGCTCAGCCGGCTTCAAATCCGGCGATTCGATCTGCTGGCCGAACGGCGCCAGCTTGGCGCGAATGCCGCACACCTGGCACTCCCGGACTCCCTGGCCGAGCTTAATGTCGGTTCCGCGGCCAGCCATGTTGGTGGCGATGGTGACGGCACCGGGACGGCCTGCCTGGGCCACGATCTCGGCTTCACGTTGATGGTATTTGGCGTTGAGCACCTCGTGCTTGAGGCCACGGCGCTTCAACATGCGGGACAGCGTTTCCGACACCTCAACGGTCACCGTCCCGACGAGTGCGGGCAGGCCGCGCTCATGGTTCCGGATGACTTCCTCGATGATCGCGTTGTACTTCTCCCGTCGCGTGCGATAGATGAGATCGTCGTTGTCGACGCGACGCACCGGCCGGTTGGTGGGAATGACCATCACCTCGAGGCCATAAATCTCGTAGAACTCGCGCTCCTCAGTCTCCGCCGTCCCGGTCATGCCCGCGAGCTTCTCGTACATCCGGAAGTAATTTTGAATCGTGATGGTTGCGAGAGTCTGCGTTTCCCCTCGTACCGTCACGCTTTCCTTCGCCTCGATCGCCTGGTGGAGCCCGTCCGACCACCGCCGGCCGTGCATGATGCGGCCGGTGAATTCGTCCACGATGAACACCTGGCCGTCCTGCACGACATACTCCACGTCCTTCTCGTAGAGGCCGTAGGCCTGCAGTAGCTTGTGAATGATGTGCAGTTTCTCGGACTTCGCCGCGTATTCCGCCTCCAGTTCCCGGCGGCGCTCGATCTTCTCTTGCGGCGTCAGCGAATCGTCGTGCTCGAGCTTGCCGACTTCCTCGGAGATGTCCGGCACGACGAAGAGGCCGGGGTCGTTGGGGCTCATCACCTCGACGCCAAGATCCGTCAGGTGCACGGCGCGCCCCCGCTCGTCCATCACGAAATACAGGTCGTCTTCGAGGCTGCTGAACCGTCGTTCGCGTCCGGGGAGTTTCCGATCGGCGATGTAATCCAGCTCGACGCGTTGCACGAGCTGTTTGACCTTCGGCTCTTGGAAGAACTTCATGAGGCGCTTGTTCTTGGGCATGCCCTTTTGCGCCTTGAACAGGCCCACGCCGGAGTCGTAGTCCGGTTCCTCGCCGTCGGCAAACGGCCCCACCTCGGCGAGCAATCGGTTGACCACGTTGGCCTGCTTCCGGGCCAACTCCCTCA
Organism: Gemmatimonadota bacterium; assembly: GCA_039591275.1. Classification (GTDB taxonomy): domain Bacteria; phylum Gemmatimonadota; class Gemmatimonadetes; order Gemmatimonadales; family GWC2-71-9; genus JBDHDY01. The sequence goes on from JBDHDY010000136.1 coordinate 1,547, forward strand.
CCTGGGCGTTGAACTCCGCATACTTGGCGTCCGACTCGTTGCCCACCGGCCCCGAGATAATGAGCGGCGTGCGAGCCTCATCGACGAGTATGCTATCCACCTCATCGATGATGGCATAGTTATGGCCTCGCTGTACCCGTTGATCGAGGGAGAACACCATGTTGTCGCGCAGGTAGTCGAAGCCGAAGTCGTGGTTCGTGCCGTAAGTGATATCGCACTCGTAGGCTGCGCGGCGCTCGGGGGTGGATGGCTGGGTGTCGTCGAGACAGGAGACCGTCAGCCCCAGGTAACTGAAGACGTGCCCCATCCACTGAGAGTCCCGACGGGCCAGGTAGTCGTTGACCGTGACCAAGTGTGCGCCGCGACCCGGAAGGGCGTTCAGGTAGAGCGGGAGGGTGGCAACCAGGGTTTTACCCTCGCCGGTCGCCATCTCCGCAATTCGGTTTTCGTGGAGGACGATGCCGCCGATGAGCTGCACATCGTAGGGCACCATGTCCCAGATCATCTCATGGGCCGTCACGACAACCGTCGTGCCAAGCAGGCGGCGACAGGCCTCGCGTACCGTCGCGAAAGCCTCCGGCAGGATGTCGCGGAGCGCCTTTTCCGTTTCCTGTTTCAGCTCCTCCTCGAGTCCGTGCACCTCTTGCTCGAGGCGATCCCGCTTGCCGGGATCGGCGCACGCGTGCTTAGCGGCGCGCTTCTGTGCCAGCGCCTCTTCAATGTGACCGTACCGATCCTTTAGGATCTGGCGAAGCTTCTCCGTCTGGGCTTTGATCTCTTCCTCAGAAAGCTCCGCCAGCCGCGTTTCGTGCTCGTGAATCCGATCGATGATCGGCTGAATCTTCTTCAGTTCACGGTCGAAGCGGGAACCGATTACCTTGGAAACAACTTGCTTGAGCATCAACCCTCGTCGGTGTACAGCTCGTGCCTACGCAGATACTCCCTCACCAGCTCCGGCACCAAATATCGAATCGACCGTCTGTCACGCACGGCTTCTCGAATCGCGGTGGCCGAGACGTCAACGCGGGGAACCGCCAGAATCTGTCCGACCACGGGATGCGTCGGAATCGAAACGTCCGGACGGGTCAGCACGACTACCGTCGCCAAGTCTCTGAAACGGTCCACTTCGCGCCACTTGGGGAGATCCCGGGCCGCATCAGCGCCAACTAGCAAAAATAACTGATCGCTCGGAAATTGGTTGTGCAGCGCCTCTAAGGTGTCCACGGTGTAGGACGGGCCATCCCGCCTCATTTCCTGACGGTCCAACACGAAGCGCGGGTTGCCCTCCAGGGCAAGTTGTAGCATCGCCACGCGATCGTCCGGACTCGCATGGTGCTTGGCATGCTTGAAGGGCTGCCGTCGCGCGGGGATGAAGCGAATTTGATCCAGGACAAGAAGCTCAGCAGCCGCTTCCGCCACGATCAGATGACCGGCGTGCACCGGGTCGAACGACCCGCCGAAAACCCCTATCCGCACTGGTGGCCTACGGTGTCACGGACGTTGCCGGGCAGAGCCTGCCAACGTCTTGTGTGTCGGAATAGAACCGGAGGATGTGTTCGCACGTCTCCTGGCGCTCCTCAACGTAGCCGAGCTTCTCATAGGTTTCTACGAGTCGCAACAAAGAAAGGGGAGCGAATCTCGACTGCGGGTAACGTGCGACGACATTGCGGAAGTACAGGATCGCCGAATCGTACGCCTTGAACCGTACGTAAAAAACACCGTTCTTGTAGTCCTTTTCCGCGAATCGCTCACCGAGCTTTTGCACTTGCAGCGTAGCCCGCCCGGCGGCCACGGTCCCGGGGAAACGCTGCAGCAACTCGCGATAGCTCACCATCGCCGCATCCCCGTAGGTGGGATCCAGTTCCGGCCTCTTCCACAGTGACGCTTGGGCGTCACCGGCTCGAAGCAACGCAAAAGGTGCCAGGGAGTGCGTAGGCGCTTCGTCGACGACGCGCCGGAACTGACGAGCCGCTTCCAAAAAAGCACCCTGATCGAAATGGCACTCCGCCAGCAGGAAACGCGCGCGGACGGCAAGAGAATCGCGGCTGGGCAGTTGGAACGTCAGCTGCCGAAACCCTTCTTGGGCGCCGCCGCATTTGCCGCGGCGATATAGGTCTTCGGAGGCCTGGAACAGGGCCTGCGGGGTCGGGTAATCCTGCGGCCTGAACCCGCCGGAACAGGCCATGGATCCCCCCAACATCAGCATCAGTGCACTTACGGAGCATCTCATGACGCGTACACACTACCGTCGGCGACGGAGGACTGTTCCAGCGTCCCCGATCGCTGCCAGGCGCTCCGCCGCAATCCGTGAGATCGAGTCGCGGGCCCCACCGTCCAGCATCGCCCGTCGGTAGGCAGACATGGCTGCTAGGAATTCTCCTCGTGCCAGGCGGACGTCCCCGAGTCCCACATAGGCCACCCGCGCGTAGTCATCGTCCGCTCCACCAGCAACGGCCCGAACGAACCACGCCTCGGCCTGCTCGGGGAAGCCGCGATCGAGATCTCGCTGACCGAGGCGTAAGAGGCAGGCCCCGAGCCGCCGTCGAGCATCCGCCAGCACCGCCGGCTCACGCTGCCGCCGCAGGAGACCCTCAAAGACCGCGATGGCCCGTTCGCAACCCGCTGTACGCACCGTAGCGACTCCGAAAGCATACATCAGCGAATCTTGCAGCCGGGCATCGGGGGCGCTGGCCGCGGCGTAAGGCAGCACCGCGAGGGCTTCCGGAGACCGCGCATCGGTCCCCAGCGACTGCGCCACCTGACCGGCGAACGCTCCGAGGGCCCGTCCCGAGGCAACCTCTTGGAGCCCGGCTAGGGCTGCTTCCAGAGCCATTGGATTATCCGCGTTCAGGGCAGCACGGGCGACCCTTTCGAGCCCGTCGGCAGACTCGATGGCTCGATCCTCCTCGTCGTCAGCGAGGGCGCGGAATTCCCGGGCCGCCGCCAGGAGGTCACCCGCGTTGAGCGCTGCCATTCCCGCTTTGGCTCGCAGCCTCCCGTTCGGCGCTTCTTGCGTTAGCGCCAGCCGATACTCGACCAGGGCCTGATCGAAGTTCGACTGTGTATACGCACGGTCCCCCAACGCTTCGTGTTCGGATGCAGCCCCGAAGCACCCGGTAAGCAGAAGGGCGGTCAGGGTTAACCACCCGCGCTGGGTGTTCGCTGGCCGGAGACGACTATTTCTGCGCATCTCGTCGCTCTAGCAGTGCCAAGTAGGCACCTGCCCTGGTATCGTCGGGGAAATCGCGTTTGAACTCCCTCCAGACTGCTCCGGCCGAGGCGGCGTCACCCGACGCGTAGCACGCCAGCCCGAGTGTGGCACGGGCGTCAGAGGATTGCGGCCGCGCGGCCACGACCTTTTCCAACTCTTCACGCGCATCGAGCGAGCGGCCGGTCTCCAGCAGCATGCGCGCAAGGCGGTAGCGCAGGTCGTGGAAGGTCGGCCCTAGCAGCAGGGCGGTGCGATACTGCTCAATTGCGCGGTCCATCGCACCGGCTTCCGCATAGGCGTCACCGAGCGCCGCATGTTGATTGGCGAGCTTTGCAGCGTAGTGGCCGGGGATGCCCTCACGCTGATCTCCCGTACTCGCGCGGGCGGAGGCAAAAGCCCGTTGCGCTTCCTCTGATGCTCCCTGCTCGCTTAGGACGATCCCGCGGTGTACGTGGGCCTCAACATAGCGAGGATTGAGCTCTAGGGCTCGGTCGAACGATTCGAGGGCTTCCGCCGTGCGGCCAACCAGGTGATAGGAAACTCCTCGCAGGTTGAAAGCATCGGCGTATGCTCTTCCCGACTCGATGAGGTCGTCGAGGAGGAGGATGCAGCCGAAATAGTCCTGGAGCGCAAACCGCTCCCGTGCCTTTTCGAAGAGCTGGCTAGGACTGACGTCCATGGTTGGCCTCGTACCATTTGGCGAATTGGGAGATGCCTTCCTCGATGGTCACCGTGGGTTGGTAGCCCAGCATGCGGCGCGCTTTGCTGATGTCTGCGCAGGTGAGGCGTACGTCACCGGGTTGGGGCGCCACCTCTTCAACCTGCGGCTTCACGCGCAGGGCCTCGGCAATCAGCTCGATGAGCCGGTTGAGTTGCACCGTTCTCGATTCCCCGAGGTTGAAGATCTCGAACGCCGGGGTTCGGTCTGCCGTCCACTCGACCGCTCCCTTGATGCCCTGTAAGATATCGTCGATGTGCGTGTAATCCCGTTCAGTTGACCCGTCGCCGTAGCGGCGAACGGACTTGCCAGCTTTGAGCAGCCTGGTAAACCGATGGATCGCCAGATCGGGTCGCTGTCTCGGTCCGTAGACCGTAAAGAATCTGAGCGATGCGATCCGCAAGCCGTAGAGATGCGTATACACCTGGCAGTGCAGTTCAGCCGACCGTTTGGTTGCGGCGTAAGGTGATATGGGCATCACCGCCTCGGCGTCCTCGCGAAAGGGAACCGGCGTGTCGTCTCCGTACACAGACGAGGATGACCCGAAGACCACACGGTGAACACCCGCGCGGCGACAGGCTTCCAGTACGGACACCGTCCCCTGCACATTCACCGAGACGTAGAGTTCGGGATCCTCGATGCTGGGACGCACGCCCGGTCGGGCCGCAAGATGAATGACGACGCTGGCCTCATCCAACAAGCGTGTGAGAGCTGACTGCTCCCGGATGTCCTCTTCGACGAACTGGAACGCGGGGTACTGCGCCAGATCGGCGAGCCCCGCCTCCTTGAGGCTGCGATCGTAAAAAGGGTCGAAGTTGTCGACTCCAAGGACTTCCCATCCGTCCTCGAGAAACGCGCGGCAGGTATGCGACCCAATGAACCCGGCAGCTCCCGTCACCAGAACCCGACCCGTCACGCGCCAACCACCTGCGCGAAATACGCGATCGTCGATTCGAGGCCCTCTTCGAGCGACACGTTTGGTGCCCAACCCAAATCGGCCTTCGCTCTCGACAGATCGGGGCACCGCTGCTTCGGATCGTCCTCGGGAAGCGGTTCGCTCACGATGGGGGACTTCGACTCCGTGAGCCGGAGTACCAGCTCGGCCAGCTCACGCACGGTGAACTCTCCGTCGTTACCAATATTAGTGGGTTGTGCCCCTCCCGCTTCAAATAACCGAACAATGCCTTCGATCAGGTCATCGACATAACAAAAGGACCGCGTCTGTGACCCCTCACCGTAAACGGTGAGTGGCTCATTCTTGAGGGCTTGCACGATGAAATTCGAGACGACCCGGCCGTCGTGCTGGCGCATCCTCGGTCCGTAGGTGTTAAATATGCGAGCGATGCGAGCGTCCACGCCGTGGACCCGATGATACGCCATGGTCATGGCTTCGGCAAAGCGCTTCGCTTCGTCATATACGCCACGGGGACCCACGGGATTTACGTGCCCCCAGTACGATTCGGGTTGCGGGTGCACGTGTGGATCACCATACACTTCTGAGGTGCTGGCCAAGAGAAACCGGGCCCCCTTGGCTTTCGCCAACCCCAGCGCATTGTGGGTACCGAGCGAGCCGACCTTCAGGGTTTGGATGGGGAGCTTGAGGTAGTCAATCGGGCTCGCTGGTGAAGCAAAGTGAAACACGCCATTCAGCTCACCCTCCACCGTGATGAACTGCGAAACATCGTGCTCCTCGAAGGAATAACACGAATGTTGCGAGAGGTGCTCGATGTTTCGCACCGAACCGGTCACGAAGTTGTCCATCCCGATCACCGTGTGCCGAGCTTCCAGGAGGCGATCGCACAGGTGAGATCCCAGGAAACCGGCCGCCCCGGTGACGAGGACTCTCATCCTAACGTTTCCGGCCAATATAGGAGTATCGAAAGCCCATCCCTTCGAGCTTGTCGGGATCGTAGAGGTTACGGCCGTCTACGATGATGGGTTGTTTGAGGAGTTGCTTGATGCGGTCAAAATCCGGATTACGGAACTCCAGCCATTCCGTAACGATGACGAGGGCGTCACAGCCGTGCAACGCGTCATACGCACGATCGAAATAGGCGATCCGCTCGCCGAACATGCGTCGTCCATTGGCCAGGGCCGCAGGATCATGCACCTTCACGCCGGCCTTTGCCTTCAATAGCCCGTCGATCAGGTCAATGGCCGGGCTTTCGCGTATGTCGTCCGTTTCCGCTTTGAACGCCAGTCCCCATACTGCCACTGTCATCCCAGCCAAATCGTTTCCCACCATGTCTTTCAGTTTGGCGAGGAGGCGCTGTTTCTGGCGGTCATTCACGGTCTCCACCATCCGGAGCAAATCCAGCGCGACCCCGTAATCACCGCCGGTGCGGATCAG
>JBDHDY010000137.1:0-7815 GCA_039591275.1 Gemmatimonadota bacterium
GGCCGTACTACGCCGGGTACTACTACCGGCCGTGGCGCTACTATTCGCCGTATCGCACTTATGTGGTCGTTCCAGGATACGGGAACGGGCGTTACTACGGGGTCAATCCCAGCTACACGTTGAGGAATCGGGCTCCGGTCCAGGGCATCGAATACCGGCGCCGGCTGACCGCACCGGGCGTCTTGGCCTCCTCCACCTCCGGACGCCGTGTTGCCGCCACCCAGGGCCGCGCCGTAGCCCGGCGGGCCGGGCAGGCTTCCGTCGGGCGGATTACGACCGCGCGAAGGACACCTGCATCGGTGTCCACAGCTGCCCGACGAACAGCCCCCACCACCGTGCAACAGTCCGGGGCGGTTCGGCGAAGCGGTGACGCCCGGCGGAGTGCAGGGACGATCGGCAACACTCCCAGGAGCACACCGGCGCGACGGAGCGCGCAGCCGAGTGCGGCAGCTCAAGGTAGGAGGGCCCAGCCGCAGCGGGCGACCACGGCGCGGAAGCCGACCTCCGAGGCTCGCCGCACCGAGGCAGCCCCGCAGGCCGGAGCCGCCCGGCGCGCTGCCCCCGCACGCGCCACCCCGGCGAGGCCCGATGCAGTTCGCCAGAGCACTTCCACGCGCGCGGGATCCACAAGAGCCACCGCCCGGAGTGCTCCCACGCGGGCCACGCCGAGCGCCAGGCCCTCGCAGGCGCGGCGTTCCACGAGTTCTCAGAGACGGGCGACACCGCGGGCCGCCCCGCGCACCAGCAGGAACTCTGCACGGCCCAGTGCCGCCAGGGCTCCTAGCAGAGCCAGGGCCGCGCCGGCCCGTCAACGGGCTTCTGTGAGATCGTCCTCACGGCCTCAGGCGCGGGCGAGATCAGCTCCAGCGCGAAGCGCGACACGGTCTCCAGCCAGAAGCTCGGGCAGCCGAGCCGCCCGGCCGGCGGCTCGTGCCCCGTCGCGGGCACCGAGTCGTGGCGCGGCCCGGAGCAGCACCAGGCGAAAGCCCTAGAGATCAGCACCCCCTAGACTTTGCCTATTCGGCGCGGTTAACCTAAGGCCGCGCCGATTTTCGTGGTGCCTAGACCGGCGGCCCCTGCTTTGAGGAGAGGTGGCCTCGACTAGATCGCTGGCAATACCGACAGTTTCTCTATAGATTCGCCCTCGAACCGTGCCTGGAGCGGAAAAATGATCTGGTCCTTCCTCATCGGACCGGCGGCGATCCTTTCCGCGACGGCTAACGCCGCCGTCAACGTATCCGCCGTCGCAAGCAGCCTGACAGCCGTGGCATCCGTGCAACAAGAAGCGCCTCAGGAACCCACAGAACCGACAGTGCTCTTCACGTCCACCGAGCCTCTCGAGGTGACGATCGCGGGGCCCATTCACGACGTGGTGCGAGATGCCGGTGACGAGCCCGAAGAGCATGATGGGACGCTGTCGTACGTGGGTGAGATGGGCGACACGGTCGTGCTAGACCTCAAGCTTCGGACGCGGGGGAACTTCCGACGTCAGCGGAAGATCTGCGATTTCCCGCCGATCCGCCTGAATCTCAAGAAGGGCCAGGTGGCCGGGACCCTCTTCGCGAACCAGGACAAGCTCAAACTGGTGACCCACTGCCAAGAGGACAAAGAAGAGTACGAACAGTATGTCTTGCAGGAGTACATGATCTACCGGACGTGGGCTCTGTTCACAGAGGTCGGTTTCCAGGCACGACTTGCGCACATCACCTATGTCGACACTTCCGGCGAAGATGAAACAGTCACCAAGTACGGGTTTCTCATTGAAGATGAAGACGAGCTCGCCACGAGACTGAATGCAGAACTGGTTGAGGTCGAGGGCCTCCACCCCAGGGAGGGTCAGTGGGAGTTCATGGGGATGTTGGACGTCTTCCAATACCTGATCGGTAACACCGACTGGTCCGTGCCGGGCCTGCACAACATCCGACTGGTGGACAGGGATTTCGAGTACTACGCCGTGCCGTACGATTTCGATTTCGCCGGCGTAATCGATGCGCCATATGCCAGGCCGGATGTAAATCTCCGGATCAAGTCTGTGCGCGACCGCATGTTCCGTGGTTTCTGCCGGGCACCGGAGGAGCTGACTCCGATCCTCGCTATGTTCGACGAAAAGAAAGAGGATATCTACGGCCTCGTCCGCGACATGGAAGGACTCAGTGACGAGAACGAGGAAGACATCCTGAAATACTACGACGACTTTTACAAGACCATCAGCAGAGACAGGTCGATTGAGCGAGCCTTCCTCAGGGACTGCAGAAGGTGATGGTGCTCGGGCACCGGTCAGAGCTATTCGCGAGGCGTCCTCACAAGATCCAATGACAAGTGGCGTCGTCACCGCTGAGCGCTTTGAGCTCGTTGACAAGCACGGCAACACCCGCGCCGTCTTAGCGTGCGACGGCGACTCCGGCGCCCCCACCTGCACCTTCCTGGATAGCCGCGGGCGAACGCGCATTACCGTCGGGATCGCGTGGAACGACATGCCGAGCATCCAGTTGACCGCCGAGGATGGCAAAGCCCACGTCGCCATCGTCGTCCGTCCGGAAAATGATGGGATGGTGGTAGTGGTGGATGCTGAGGGCAACAAGCAGGTCATCACAGGATCATCCTAGCGGAGTCACCCCACTACCCGCCTTTGGTTCGCTCGAGGTAAGTTTCGCAGACCGTCAGCCTGTTTCTCGTTGTCGGGCGGCCGACCCACGGCCGCCGTACGAATTCGTCAACCCAAGCCGGTTCGTGATCCCACCTCCCGACGCCGTTTCCCCATCACCCAGCCGGATCCTCCTGGCCGACGCCGATGCGTTTTATGTGGCTGTTGCGCGCCTGACGGATCCGGAGGGCGCGGGCTGCACACCCTTGCTCATTGTGGGTGGTGCAGCAGATGGCCGCGGCGTAGTGACATCAGCCTCGTACGAGGCCCGGGAGTACGGCGTGCGGTCGGCCATGCCGACGGCACAAGCTTTGCGCCTTTGTCCCGGAGCCACGGTCGTGCCGGTCCCAAGGGATGTGTGCAGCCGCAAGAGTCGCGAGATCCGACGGGTACTGGGAAACTTTACACCAGTCGTCGAGCCGGCGAGCATCGACGAATTCTATTTGGACCTCACGGGCACCGAGCAACTCTATAAGGGAGAAGATCTCACAACGACGGCGGCGCGAATCCGGCAGACGGTGATCGAAGAGACCGACTTATCGGTATCTATTGGCGGCGGCACGTCCAAACTCGTCGCCAAGCTCGCGGCTAAGCGTGCCAAGCCGCGGCCCGGCCGGGACGGTTCCGGCGTGTTCATCGTGCCACCTGGAGAGGAGCAGGCTTTCCTCGAGCAGCTCGATCTCGCCGACATCCCCATGATTGGCCCCCGCTTTCAGGAGCATCTGGCGCGATACGGCTTGCGGAGGGTCAAGGATGCCCTGCAACACGATGTCGAGACGCTCGTCGCCTGGTTTGGGGAGCGGAGTGGCCAGTGGCTGTACCGCCGGATTCGAGGACGAGACACCGGACACGTAGAGGGGCGACCGCGGGCCAAGTCCCTGAGCCATGAGGAAACGTTCGCGGTGGACCTCACAACCGATAACGATCTCGAGCGGGAGCTGTTGCGTCTCGCGAGCAGTGTCGCGCGGGATCTTCGTGCCAAGAGCCTGAGAACCCGCACGATCACCGTGAAGATCCGAGATGCCGATTTCACCACCCGTCAGGCGAGCCACACCCTTCCCGACGCCGTATGCGCTGATCGGCCGATATACGAAACGGCTGCGAGGTTGCTTCACAAGCTCCGCAAGGCCCGGCGCACTGGCGCCCGCCTCTTGGGCATAGCGGGGTCGCATCTAGCCCGAGAGGGTGACAGCACGCGACAGCTAGCGCTGTTCGACGAGGAACCTGTTGCAGCACTGGAGACACGGCGCGATCAGACCATCGCTCATGCGATGGATGAGATCAATGTGAAGTACGGCCGCAAGGGAATCGTCAGAGCGGCTGAAGTGAGGTCTAAGAACGAACGGGAAAGCCCGCAGTAACCGGCTCATTACCGATCACCACAGGCTTTCGGTACGCTCAGGTAACGAACGGAGTCTTCGGACTCCTCACCTCACACGTGCTCCGCCACTTCCGCGGCTTCCCTCACCTCCTCGGCAGTCTTGTGCACCGAGTTTTCGCTGACCTTGCCGAGAACCGCCGGCAACTCGATCCCCGCCTGTTCCGCCAGATCATGCATGGCCGGAAGGGATCCGATGAGGCTCGAGAGAAAGTCGGCGGTGGCACCGCGTGATTTGCCGTCGCTGCCCCTGTCCCACACAGTGATCTTGTCGATCTTCAAGTTCTGAATCGCCTTCACCTGTTCAGCCACGAGTTCGGGCAGTTGCTCGATCATCAGCAGGGTCGGTGCAACATTTGGGTTCTCGGAGCACGCCCCGACGAGTTCCCGGTAGCCCTCAGCCTTGGCCATGAGCACCTTCTGGACACCTGCGGCCTCGGCTTCGTATCTGGCCAGGATCGCATCCGCTTCGCCTCGCGCCTCGCGCCGGGATTTCTCAGCAGTCGCGTCCGCCGCGACCTCGATCCGCTGCTTCTCGATCTCCTGAGCGGCGAGTTCTTCCTTGCTCAAGCGAGCAAGCTCCTGCTCTCGCTCGGCCACGAGGATGGCCTGCTCAGCTTCGGCCTGTGCGACCTCAGCACGCCGCTTCGCATCCGCCCGTATCTCTGCCAGCTTGGCGTTCGACTCGGCAATCTCGGCCCTGGAGGTGTTCTCCCCCTGCACCGCTCCCGACTCCGCCTCCGCTACGCGCACGCGTTGCTCCTGCTCGGCCTTCTTCGTGGCGGCGACCGTCTCCGCGTCACGCTGCGCAGTCGCAATCTCGAAGTCGCGCTTGGATTCGACCTCGCCCTGAATGGCGCTGGCCTCGAGGGCAGCTACGGAGACACGCTTCTTCTGCTCGGCACCCTTCTCACCCGTTGCGGCCGTCGCCTCCTCGTTGGCGACGCCAATGGCCTTCTCGCGATTCGCCACGGCCTCACCGGTGGCGCCGTTGCGCTCTTGCTGGGCAACTTCGACTTTGGCTTGATTGATCGCTTCCGCGGCCGCCCGCTTGCCGATCGCCTCGATGTACCCGCTCTCGTCGGTGATGTCGCGGATGTTCACGTTGATGAGATCGAGCCCGATCTTGTTGATCTCCTCAGCCACGTTGGTGTTGACCAGGCTCATGAACTTTTCGCGATCCTTGTTGATTTCCTCGATCGACAACGTCGCGATTACGAGACGCAGCTGTCCGAGAATGATGTCCTGGGCTTGCTCCCGAATTTTGCGCTCGTCGAGTAGCAGCAGGCGCTCCGCTGCATTGTTCATGCGCACCGGATCCGTCGAGATACCGACGGTGAACGTGGCGGGGACGTTGACCCTGATGTTGTTGAGTGACAACGCCCCCTCTAGGGGGATCTCGATCACCATCGGCTCGAGCCCGAGGTAGGCATAGTCCTGGATGAGGGGGATGATGAACTTCCCGCCGCCGTGCAGGCAACGCGCCGCTCCCCCGCCAACCTTACCATAAATGACAAGCACCCTGTTGCTCGGGCAGCGCTTGTATTGCTTGATGGCAAACATCAGGAAGAAGAAAAACAAAAGCACCACCGAGCCGATCAACCCCAACCATACCAACGGCGTGGTGTCTGTCAGCAGAGGTTGTGCATTCTGCGTAAACTGCATGAGTGCGAACATGGTTGCCTCCCCTCGATATAAAAGCTGCAGCTCTAAGCTCTGGTAACGTTGAGCGAGTTGTCGTCGTTGACACTTAGCACGCGAATACGCTCCCTGGACTCGAGAGCTTCGGGATCATCGGTGACCGCCTGGTAGAAGCGCTCGCGATCCCCGACGATAAGGCGCACCCTCCCCTTGCCCTCTGCACGAGGAGGAATGGCGATGTACACACTTCCCTCGAGGTCTAGTGTTGCTTCGATCGGGACGTTGCCGGAGGCCTGCAAGCGATACAGGCCCTCCATCAACTTCGCGAGAATCCACACCATCCCCACACCGGCAACAACGCCGAATGCAACGCTGTTGACGACCGACCAACCCGCCCCTTTGAATCCGCCGAGTCCTCCCCATCCAAACCCCATCATGAACGCTGTGATGCTCTGAATCGAAAGCACTTTGAACGCGTGGTCCGAATCATCGAAATCTCCGTCGATATCCCCGTCGATGTCCGCGTCAACATCCGCATCGACATCCCAATCGCCGCCGCCGACCAACATGAGACCCAGCCGCACTACGAAAAACAGCGTCCCAATGAGTGCGGGGACCGTGAACCACGTCGCATTATTGCCAAAAAAAAGGTCACTCATGGCTGCCCTCCAACTTCATGTTCAGGCCAGTGTCGGGAAAGTTATTCTCCTGTCCCGGATCTGGCAAAACGAGCAGCACAGACGGCGTTCTACCCGCTGTTGCGGCGATCTTGTCGTCTGTACCCTTTATACACGCGAGTCAATGATTTATTCACAGCTGCGAGAGCACGGTACATGGCAAGGGGGATTCGGCCACTCCCAATCGAAAGAGGGCGCTGGATGCAGCATCCGGCGCCCTGTCAAAGCATTTGCTCCCCAGCCTAGTACCATCCTCACCCCCGACGACGCATGCGGTGGACGCTCACCGCGATTGCCCCGTGCACCGGCATGACGAGGGCATAGAGATCTCCATTCACCTGGTCCATGGCTGGAAACACTTGCACGACGAAGCCGACAACAGCAATCACGGCAACCGTCGCCGCGATCCAGACCGCCGGTGCAGCGACCCGCCGGGCCCCGTAAGCCACCATCGGTGCGAGCACCACCAAGGGAAGTAACAGTGGATTGAAGAGAAACAGGTTTTCGTTCGCGTAGGAGGTCGTGTGGTCCGTCACCGCCCACAGCGCCACTAGCCAGCTTCCCATCACACCTACCAGTAGCGCCCACAGCGCGGCGAGAATCACGAAACCGATGCGCGCCACTCGCCGCGATGACACCTGGCTTCCCAGCCACAGTAACGCGCCAGCCAGCAACCCACCCACAATCAGGTAGCCCAACATCCACGACGGCGGCTCGGCGCGGGGTGGCGCCGCGGTGCTCTCAAACAGCGTGCGCTCCTCCTTGACCAACGGAACGGGCTGACCGTCGGGACCTCGCACTGTGACATCGCGAAGGTGCTGCCGCAGCTTCAACGGTAGAAACATCTCCTCCCACGCGGAGATGGGCTTGTCCACCGGCTGTCCCAAGCCGATGAGCAATCCTGTATAGAGAGGAATGTCGCTTGTAGTCAAACGCCGCGTGTGAAAGCGGAACGTCACGCCCGTTTCCTTCTCCTCGGTCTGCTCTTGAATGAGGCCGCCGAGCACGCGATCGATGGCATCGCGAACCCGCGTCGAGCAGTTGTCATCGTAGTAGTGATAGCGGTACTGCCGATTCTCCGGCCGGTCGTTCCACGCCAAGAATTCGCGCAGCTCGAGCCGCTGGCTCGGCGTCAGATTCAGTTCCTGCACCCATACGGAACGATTGGCGTTCACGTACCACGCCAGATGAGGCTCGGCCTCATACCCCTCCATGCGGTACAGCATCCGTCCCTGGATGAAGCGAAGGAAGAAGTTCTCTTGCTGGAAGCTGAAAATGCCGTAGTTGTACACCACATCGGTATCCTGGCTCGCGTCGTGGACCCATATACCGTTGTGGCCAAACCGTTCCCAAGCGAGCTCCCCGGGACCCATCGTCACGAGGGAGATGGTGAGCTCCGACCCGGGAGGGCCAACCTCACCCCCTTGTCTGGCAGACGACTCCCGGGGACAGAGCACTCCCAAGAGCACAACCAG
>JBDHDY010000138.1:0-7811 GCA_039591275.1 Gemmatimonadota bacterium
GTGCGACTCTTGCGAAGTTAGAAGGGTGAACCTGGACCGTCCAGCGGGGCGGTCAGCGGGATTGTGCGAGGAGTGCCGGGTTTCGTGTGGACGACGCAGCTGCAGAAAGGGCACCACCCCGGAGCTGATCTGCCACAGGGGTGTTCGGGGATGAGCCGGGGCGCTGCTCTGACTGGGCCGAGGTATGCAAGAGGCTCTTTTCCAAGGACTTGCGGCTCCCCAGAGCAGCAGCCACGCTGCTGAACGTGGGATCGTGCCTGGAGTCAGCTAGTCTCTGTGGCTTCGCCGCTTTCTCGAATCATGGTCAGCAACATCTTGAAGCGCGAGCCTGCGTGCACGCTGTGCGGCACGTTGGCCGGCATGATGATGAAGTCGCCGTTGCCAAGCCGGTGCTGAGCGCCCGCTATGCCGATTTCCGCCTCGCCGTCCAGGATGTGAACCAAGGCGTCGTACGGCGCGGTGTGCTCGCTCAGCCCCTCTCCCTCCGCAAAGGCGAATACGGTCACCGTCCCGGCTTTCTTCTTCACCAAGGCGTGGCTCACGACCGATCCGTCTTGATACTCCACCATATCGGCCAGGTTGGCCGGGTGGTGCTTGTCGCTAATGCCGCTCGCTTGTGCAGTCATCGGTTCCTAAATGCAGAAGGGGCTAAAGGGGCAGAGGGGGCAGGAGTGGTAGGGGCAGACAACGCACGCTGGGTGCAGGGACATAAGAAGTCTGCAACGCGCCGAACGCCGGCCTGCCTCAACCACCCTGCGGCGGTTCCCACAGCTCGATGCGGTTCCCCTCGGGATCTATGATCCACCCGAAACGACCGTACTCATATTCCTCAACACGGTCGTCCACGTCTACCCCCGCGCTCCTCAGCTGCGTGAGCATCGCGTCGAGGTTAGCAACACGATAGTTGATCATGAATGGCGCGGTGCTGGGATCGAAGTAATCGGTGTCGTGAGGGAATGGCGCCCACACGGTGTGGCCCAATTGGCTGGGATTGCTTTCCTCCCTCCACTCAAACACTACCGCCCCGTCACTCCTCGGGGTGATTCCCAGATGCTCCTGATACCAGGCCTTGAGCTTCTCGGGATCTCGCGTCTTGAAAAAAACGCCGCCGATGCCGGTGACCTTTTCCATGGGTTTCCTCACTTACGAGATGGAGGAGGGGAAGGCGGGCCCGCAACCCACTCGACCACGTGGGAACGGGAGCGGGCTCCTGCTGTCTACGAGCCGACATCTGTCAGCTTGCCGAATACTCGATCTGCCACTTCTCCGAGCTGCCGCTGTAGCGTGGTGACTTTGTCCGACGGCAATCCGTACGTCGAAAGCCATAGCCCGCAGTGCCATTGCTGAGTTCCGGTTTCGAACTCGACAAAGAGGAGCGCGTTGTTCCATTCCTCCGCCGTGCCGGCAAAGTGCGCGCGCGGCTTCACAGTGGCCACGACGCCCTGAGAGCTGAGTTCACCCAATCGAAGGCGGTATCGCTTTCCCCGGCTCGTTCGCTCGGCAGTGGGATCCAGCGCGAATCCGTCGGGACCGAAGAGACGTTGCCAGATCTCTTCGCGGGCTTTCGTCGTCCGGCGTCGCTCCCACACCATATCGCGTGGCGTGGAGGAATGTCGTTCCAAGTAGTGCTGGAGGTTATAAAGGAAATACGTCCATCCGGCCTCGGTCGCGTCATAGTACTCGTCCCAGTCGCTCGAGGCGGAAAAGCCCGAGTGAACGAGTCTCACGATCGTCTTGCCCCCCCTGGCCTCGACATAGAAGTCGACGGCTGCCGGTGTGGCGTCCGGGTCCGCGCCCTCTACCGGAGGATCAACCCACCTCACATGACTGTTCGGTTCCAGCAGGTCGATGGTGGTCGTCCATTCACAACCCTCGTCCCACGAGAAGGTGAGCGTCCCGCCTTGTTCGCTCGATCCGCTCGCCTCCCGGGGAAACCAGTTGGCCAGCTGCTCTGGATCGATCAGAGAGTTCCACACCGTAGCCACGGGAGCATCGACCGATATTTCGAGTTCGATGGATCTGGTCTTCGGCGCAGGTTGCTCCATGTTCATTGCTGGCCCTCTCCTTTGCCCTCGCTCTTCGCCGGCGATGGGTAGCCGCCTACAACGAGTCGAAACGTGCGACCACCTTCGACGTCGGGGCGGTGGTACTTACTTGCAAGCTGAGTCAGGCTCTCCGTCAATTCCTGTGCGAAAGAGTTCTGGTCCTGGGCTTTGGCGAACCGCACTTCTGTCTGCAGGGTGAGCGTTGCAAGCAGCTTTCCCGCCTGGCTCGCCTGCTCCTGCAGAGTTCCCACGTCCCGCATTGTCTGAGCGGCAACCGCCACCAGGTAGTCGCCGGAGAAGCGATCCCTGATGCGGTCGGGGCGGGCTCCCAGCGGCCCCAGCGCTGTGGGCCCAATGAGGTACTGGCGGGCCGTGGTCTGGAGCAAGCGCTCGATGAAGTTCCCCTTCCGTCTTTCACCCACGCTCCTGAGGAGACCTTGCTTCTCGAGCTGACGGACGTGGTATCCGACGCGTTGCCGTGGTAGACCAAGGGCCGCGGCCACGCCGCTCGCCGAATCTGGCTCGAGCAGGTGCTCCAGAATACGGCGCCGCGCTGGCTTCAGCATGGAAGCGGCGGAGTCGTGTCCGTTGACGACAGCGACAGCTGATTGCATGGGTTAATGGGCCTCTGAGCTTATTGACAGATAATATTGGCCAGACAGGAACAATTGTCAACGCTCAGAATATGGCATAGTCAGGGGCAGGAGGGACAGGAAGCGGAAGAGGGCGGTCTGCGGACTACCCGTCGAACCGTCTGTCCCCCCCTCTCAATCTCCCCCCCACGAACTGCCCCATGAAATAGGCGGTTACGAGAATCGGGACGGTGCTGACCTGAAAGCCGAGTCCTGAAAAGATGCGTAGGACCACGACGATGGGGACGGGAGCGTGCACCGCCACAAACCAGGCGACTGTGAACCGTCGGAGTCCGGCGCGCCAAAAACCGAAGGGGAGGTTCACGGCGGTGACAGTGACCGCAACGATCCAGACGGTATGCATAAGCTGCTCGCGATCCTACCTCTGCCCGCGCACCCGCCCGGTTGGGCTGGGGGCTGGGGGTGGCTCGCCGGTGGGCCGGCCCGCCTGACCGCCCGAGGGGCAGGGGTGTGCGGGGCTCCCCGACGCCAGGAGCTCGAGCGCGGCCTGATGGAGTGGCCCGTTCGACGTGACCAGGCTTCCCCCGTAGATGGTACGCTCCCCGGCCAGACTGGTCGCTCGTCCGCCTGCCTCCTCAACGATCACCTGG
Source organism: Gemmatimonadota bacterium (assembly GCA_039591275.1). Classification (GTDB taxonomy): domain Bacteria; phylum Gemmatimonadota; class Gemmatimonadetes; order Gemmatimonadales; family GWC2-71-9; genus JBDHDY01. The sequence goes on from JBDHDY010000138.1 coordinate 3,289, forward strand.
AGAGGGGCGATATCCCACGGCATGACAGCTGGATCGAGGGCGATGTCCCCGGCCCCCTGGGCGACCAGGACGTGCTGGTAGAAATCACCGAAACCGCGGGCCCGCTCCACCCGCGCTAGCAAGCCCATGAAGCCAGGGGGAGGATGGGCTTCGGCCGTGGCGCCGACGTCGGAGTGGAAGAGCTGCGCGTCCCCGAGGTCTTTCACCTTGGACACGCGGAGGTGCCGCGATCCGAGGAAAGATCCCAAACCCTTGGCTGCTCGCCATCGGGTCTGCAATGCCGGCGCAGTTACCACACCCGCCACGACCTCGCCCGCCTCCTCAATGGCCAGTAGGGTCGCAAAGATGGGAATGCCACGGATGAAGTTTCGCGTCGCATCAATGGGGTCGATGATGAGCCGCCGTCCGGTCTGGTCCTCGTCCTCACCCTGCTCCTCGCCATAGACACTCAGGTCACTGTGACGCTTGCCCACGTACACCCGGGCCATCTCCTCGATGGTTCTGTCCGCCTCGGTGACCGGACTCATGTCCGGCTTTTCCTCGACCAGGAGGTTAGTGGATCGAAACAGGCGCAATGCGATCCCGTCCGCCAGTTCGGCGATTTCCTCCAGGAGTAAGAGCCATTCTTTGGGATCGCGGGTCATGAGCAGGTTCGGTCTTGGGCGGTCAATCCCCGCCCCACGCTAGTCGTGGGCGGGTTCTTCGGCGGCTGAAAGCGAGTAAAAGTGTAAGAGTTTACCTGAGACGTCAAAGGGGGGTCGTCCCCTTCCCACTCCCCGCCGGGCGGGCAGGCCCTTCGAGACGGTCGCCGCCTCCCTGAGGAGCCCTGCCCTTCGACTTCGCTCAGGACAGGCGAAGCAGGGCGTCTCGAAGGGCGGCGTCCTCCTCAGGACGAGGCGGTCTGGCGGACAGGCGGGCAGTCCTCCGCCACTCCGGCCCACTGGCCGGTCGGCGGGTAGATCGTAGTTGGTGCCCCGCTTCTGCTGTCGGGTTGGGGGGCCGGGTGGGGCTGCCGTTCTGCCGTGGTGCGGATGGGGGTGTGGTGGGGCTGCCCCTTCTGCCCCTTCTGCCTAAGGGGTCTCCACCCAGTTCTCCATGAACGGCTGCGTCGTCTCGCCTTCGTGTTCGTCGACCAGTGCTCGGAAGATTGCCCGTAGCTGCTGGTAGGGGAGGGTACCGATGAGCATCCGGTTGTTCAGGATCATCGTCGGCGTTGATCGGATCCCGTGGGCGTACTGTTCGTCCGTTTTCTCGTACTCCCTACCCGTGTTCATGATGCGATGCACAAGATCGATGGTGGCCGAGTCCGTGAGCGCCGCCTCGACGCCGAATCGCCTGCCGAGCTCTGCCCTCCACTCCGGATCGTACTTGGCGGCCTGGAAGTTGTCGAAGATCTCATCGTGAATCGCCAAGAACTTCTCCGGGTCATGGGCGGCCATGTACGTCAGGTCGCACACCCCGGGATGCAGGTCCTTCTCCACGACGCTGTTGCACTTGCCTTCCAAGGGAAAGAACTGGAAGGCGATGTTGATCTTCCCCTCGAACTCCTCTTTGAGTTTCGAGAGTTGTTCGCGGAGGTACAGGCAATCCGGGCAAAGGAGGTCTCCGTACTCGATGATTCGGATTGGGGCGTCTTCGAATCGCTCCGTCGATCGCACAGTGAGGAACGGTGAGATGAAGCTTGGGAGCTCGACCTGTTCGAGGGCGTAGTACTCTTGCACGACGCGGGCGGCAACGCCTCCTGACTGGGCTTCTTTCTTGGCATCGTGGAACGAAGCATACCCGTATGCGCCGGCGAGCATGACCACGCCGTACGTCGTGAGGTGTTTCATGGACGGCCGAAGGTATCCGCGGAGGAATCCCGGCTCGCCTTTGTCGATACCGTACGCCGCAAACAGGGCGAAGCTCGCGATCGCAAAAGCGTAGTAGAGCGTGCAGACCAAGCAAAGGCTTCGGAGAAAGAGTATCGAGAAGAAGAATAGCCCGATCACGCCGACGACATTGATCAGCGCCAGCGTCTTGTTCGTTCTCTCAAAGCTCGTTGTGGGAAAGACTGCTCCAAGAGCGACAAGGCCGCCCATGAACATACCGAAGTACCCGAGCGGTACGCCGCCGATCTCCGCGATGACGGAGTACGCCGAGCTGTCGCAGTTCAGGAATGCATTGATGTCGCAGACTGAACCCTCGTAGATCGACGTCGGGTAGTTGGCAGCAAAGAAATGCCTGATTGAAAGCAGCGATGCCCAGATCATGCCGAGCCCCGAGAAGAAGCTCAACGTGCGCGGCCATGACGGGCCCCTCAGCGTAAGGGATTCCTGCATGGAGTTCCTCCTGTAGCAAGACCAAAGCTACAGGCCGCTCTCCTCAAGATTGTGAATTTCGGGTTAAGAGGTTATGAACACGGCCGCACGGGGCCTACCGTCGCCCCGTCTCTCAGCTGCCCCTTCAGCCCCTTCTGCATCTTCTGCTCCTTGCCGTTCCTGCCGTTGAGGGGAGGGGTGCGGTGCGGGGCTGCCTCAATTGTCCCCATTGTTGTCCTGTATGCGCTCCCGAGACGCTACTAGCCTGCGGCTCTGCCCTCCGCCGCCTGCACGGTATTGAGGAGCAGCATTGCCACCGTGGTGGGTCCGACACCCCCGAGTCGCGGGGTGATCCAGCCGGCGACTTCTCCAACGGACTCGTCCACGTCGGGAAGCAGGCGTCGGCCCTCCCAGGAGATTCCGCCACTCACCACGATCGTACCGGGTGTCACCATATCCGGCGTCACGAAGCTGGGTACCCCGACGGCCGCCACGAGAATGTCCGCGCGCTTAGTGTATTTCGTCAGGTCCTTAACACCGGAGTGAATTACCGTGACCGCGGCGTTCGCCCCTGCCGCCTTGAGCGAAAGAATTAGAGCCAAGGGGCGCCCCAGGGTGGGGCCGCGTCCGAGAATGACCACCTCGCGCCCAGCGATCGGGATATCATAATGAGCGAACATCGCGCGGATGCCGGCGGGCGTACAGGGCAGTGGACCGGGCTCCTGGAGTACGAGCTTACCGAGGTTCACGGGGTGTAGACCGTCGGCGTCCTTGGCCGGATCGATGTTGAGGAGTGCCTCGTTGAAATCAAACCCCTTGGGGACGGGATGTTGAATGAGATATCCATCCACCTCGGGATTCTCGTTGAACTCTCGAACTGCGTTAAGGAGATCTTCCTGCGTCGCATTCTCCGGGATTTCGGCGTTGAAGGACGCGAATCCTGCAGCGTCACACGTCTCGTGCTTCTTCCGCACGTATCCTGCGCTCGCCGCATCGTCGCCGACGAGAATCGTGCCGAGACCTGGCTTGATTCCCTTCCCGGCCAAAACCTTGACGCGCTGGGCAACGTCCGCCAAAACGGCGTCTGCCACGGGTTTTCCTTCGAGAAGTTTGGCGCTCATGCTCTGCGTAGCTCCTTCTATCATCTTGTTCTCGGCAGCGGTCGTTGACCGGTTGCCGCTTGTCCTCGATCGTACGTCGCTGGGGAATGTATCACCACGGACACCTCGGTCAACTCGTCCCGCACGGCTGGTTAACACTACACCGCGAAGATGCGCACCTGTCCCCCCGATCCTCTCTTAGATGTCGATGGGACCACGCTCTGCGGGCGGCTAGCCGTCTACCTCAGCTGCCACACGACCGGCGTTGCTCTTTCTCGTTCGGTAGGCCACGAGCACGACCAAATAGGTAAGAGCCAGCGATACGACGACTACCCCACCCCAGAACGACACCGGCAACAGATAGGAGGTGTTGCTCCCATCCGTGGCGATCAGGTATACCCACTCATCCAATGCCATTCCCAAACCCACCCCGAACACAACCAAAGCCACGTCCATTCGCCGGGTGAAGCCGCGGAAGATGGCAAGGGGAACGCCTCCGACGACGATGAGCAGGAGACCTGTGAACAAATGGTGGATGTTATATCCGCCCACATTGAAGTCGGAATTGGGTGAAAGGTAGAGCGTGATGCGAAATACCAGAAACGTCGCCACCACAGTAGCAGCCAGGAGAAAGGCGTTTCTCCTCACGATCTCTGGAGGTGTTCGGTAGGGGTCGGTCATAGCTCGCACCTCAGTCGTGTTGATCCGCGGGGCTCAAATTCTCCGCCCCCGGCAGCATCCCGACGAGCTGCGCGGGATCGTGTATCAGAATGGGTAGATGCTGCGGGCAGATCCAGAACTGGGCGTTGCGGTACTCCAACGTGATCAATGGTGTCTCGGCTGTGCCCCGGTGACAAGCGAGACATTCTTTCTTGTTTGCGTCGTCACTCATGTGACTGTCCTTTGTGGTGCAAGGTGCGTGAATCTTACGTGCTGCTTCCACCCAGCACTAGACCAACTGGTGAAGGTTGCACGAGATCCCCTCCGGCCTCCCCCTCTCCACTTCCAGAGCGGTCGCGAGGAGGGCTTCAAAGTGGTCCATGGCTCCCGGTGTGAGCTTGTGACCGCTTCGCCGGGGCAAACCGTTTCTCGAAGAGCTGTCCGAACTGCTGCAGGATGCGCC
>JBDHDY010000139.1:0-10790 GCA_039591275.1 Gemmatimonadota bacterium
GCCCATCGCCTGAAGATCAACTCGTACGGGTCATCCGTTCCGTACGGAACCGCTGGCGGGTCAAGGTCATCCTCAAGGGCGCGGCCATCGTGCTGGGCGCCGGGTTTCTGGCGTTGCTCGTCTCTACCTTGGGAATGGACCAGTTCCGTTTCACTCCCGCTGCAGTCACGGTCTTTCGCGTGGTCACGTACGTCGCACTCGTGGCTCTCGTTGGCTGGTTTCTCGTGCGCCCGCTGCTCAAGCGCGTATCCGACGAGCGTGTGGCGCTCTACATCGAGGAGCACGAGCCGGATCTTCAGGCAACGCTCTTGAGCGCAGTGGACGTACGGAAACCGATTGGGGATTCGGCGTCCCTCCCACGTTCTCCGCGCATAGCACACCGCATCATCGAAAGCGCCATCGACAAGTGTCGCAGCTTCGACTACGGGCGCGACATTGATCGCAAGAGCATTTACACCTCCTCGGGTGCCGTTGCGGGCGTCCTGTTCGGGGCGTTACTCATCGGCCTGGTGAGTCCAGCCTTTCTTCGGCATGGCACACCGTTTCTCCTTTCTCCCTTTGCCGGCAGCAGCGCCGAGAGTCCCTATTTCATCGATGTGGCACCGGGCGACACGCTGCTCGCCCGCGGCTCAGATCAAAGCATCGTAGCGGACTTGAGGGGTTTCGACGCCGAGCGCGTAGACATTGCCGTGAGACGTGGGGAAGATGGAGAGTGGGAGCGTTGGCCGATGATTCCGGCCGGCGAGTCTGGCGCTGTGGATGCTGCGGGTGAAGGGACCGCCGCTGGGACGTACGAGATATTCCTGTTTGATCTCGACCAGGAGACGGATTACTTCGTTGAGGCTGCCGGAGTTCGGTCGCCCCTCTACCGGATCGACGTGGCGGATCTTCCCTACGTCCAGCAAATCGATCTCGAGTACCACTTTCCTCGCTACACCGGGCTAGCCCCGCAGGTTCAAGAGAACTCGGGCGACATCGCCGCCCTGGCGGGAACAAGAGTGGTCGTGCGTATTCGCCCCACGATCCCGGTACCGGCCGGTCAAATCATCTTGGACGGAGGGGACACGCTCGCGCTTGCGCAGGCTCCGGAGGGGACCCTGTCAGGTGAGATGCGGGTTCGCCGGGAGGGGTTCTACAAGGTCATGCTGCAAGGCTTCCAAGGGAGAATGGTCCCTGCGTCCCCGGACTATTTCATCGACGTTTTGGAAGATCAATCTCCGGTCGTGTCGTTCAAACAACCTGGGCGTGACACAAAGGTAACAGCCATCGAGGAAGTGTTCGCCGAGGCGGAGGCGGAGGACGACTACGGCATCGGGCAGCTCGAGATTGTGTACTCGGTGAACGGCGGCCCGGAAGACACGGTGAAGCTGTACGATTCTGGGGGGGGTGGAGGCACCAAAGACTTGACGGCCGGCCACACATTCTTCCTGGAGGAGTGGGAGCTCGAGCCCGGCGATCTCATCGCCTACTATGCTCGCGTCACCGACAACAAACGGGTCGGTGGCAACCAGACTGCAACGACCGACATCTACTTCATGGACGTGCGGCCGTTTGGATGGGACTACCGACAAGCCGAGCAGCAGGGAGGTATGGCCGGCGGCGGTGGTGCCGGCATGGATCAGGAACTTTCCCGGCGGCAGCGTGAGATCGTCGCAGCGACGTTCAACCTGGTCCGCGATCGAGACAAGTACACGGACAAAGAATACGAAGAGAACTTGGCAACGCTCGCCCTTGCGCAGGGACGTCTGCGGGAACAAGTGGAGACACTCGCTCGTCGGATTGTGAACCGCGGCGTCGTGCAAGCTGACTCGGGTTTCGGGTTGATCGCCCGAGAACTCCCGCAAGCGGCAGAGGCGATGGTGGGTGCGGAAGAGGAGTTGGGTTCGCGCCGGCCGAAGGAGGCTCTACCGCCGGAACAGGAGGCGTTGCAGCATCTGCAACGCGCCGAGGCCGCGTTCCGTGAGATTCAGGTGACGCAAGGACAGCAAGGTGGAGGAGGAGGTGGCAGTAACTCCGCCAGCGCTGAGGATCTCGCCGATCTGTTTGAGCTGGAGCTGGACAAACTACGTAACCAGTACGAGAGCGTCGAGCGCGGACGGCGACAGACGATGGACGAGGAGATCGACGCGACGCTGCAGAAGCTCAAGGAGCTGGCTCGCAGGCAGCAGCAGGAAAACGAGCGGATGCGCCGCCGCAGTCAGAACCTTCAAGGGGGAGCCGGTGGTGGTGGAAGAAGTCAGCGACAACTTGCCGAAGAGGCCGAGGAGCTGGCAAGACAGCTGGAACGCCTCTCTCGGGAACAGTCCATGCCGGAGCTGATGGATTCTGCGCGGCGACTTCGGGAAGCCATCGACGCCATGCGGCGTTCGGCTGCTGGCGAACGCGGCGGGCAACTCTCCGAGGGCATGGGAGCCCTCGATGAGCTGGACGAAGCGCGGCGGCTCCTTGAGAACAGCCGATCGGCACGATTAGAAAGGGACATCCAAGATGCCATGCGCCGAGTGGATCGCATGGCCGAGTCGCAGGAACGCATCGCCGATCGCGTTGATGATTTGCCTGCTGGGGGTGCCGAGCGCGACGAACAGTTGAGTCGGCTGATGGAGCGCAAGGACGAGCTCGCACAGGAAGTTGCCGAGCTGGAAATGCAGCTTGACCAAATGGCCCGCGATTCCCGGCGTGAGCAGCGTGAGGCCTCCGAGAGACTCCGAGAAGCGGCGAACTCCATCCGAGAGAACCGCCTCCACGACAAGGTCCGCTATTCCAAGGGAGTGGTGCAAGCGAGGTCAAAGGAGTACGCCAGCAACTTTGAGGAGCAGATCGGCGCCAACATACAGGAACTGCGGGACCGCCTTCGCGAGGCCGCCGGTGCAGTGGGAGAGGATGAAGGGCAGCGGATGTCCCGATCCCTCGAGCGGACACGCGATCTAGTGCGAGGCCTCGAGTCACTCGAAGAACGCATGAGAGAGCGGGCGGAACAGCTTGCGCGCGCCGAACAAGAGGGACAGCAGGGGCAACAGGGACAGGAGGGGCAGCAGGGACAACAAGGACAACAGGGACAACAGGGAGGGGGATTTGCGCCTGGTGCGGGCGGCAATCCTCTTGGTCCAGGTGGGTCGCGCGGCTACACGTCCGAGGATGTCCGCCAGTTTCGTCGAGAGTTCCGCGAGCGCCGGGGTGAACTGGAGGACCTGAGACGGGAGTTGGGGCAGGACGGGGTGGACGTGGGCGAGATCGACAATCTGCTTGCGTATCTCCGCTCACTCGACGACAGACGAGTCTACGGAGACTTGGACGAGATCGAACGCCTCAGATCAGAAGTGATCCAGGGCCTCAAGGAATTCGAGTACGTGTTGCGCCGTCAAGTTGAGGGGCCGCAAGACGAGAGGTTGTTTCTCTCAGGCTCGGATGAGGTGCCACCCGGATATCGAGAGCTGGTGGAGGAGTATTACCGTAATCTCAGCCGGACCGGTAATGACAGTACCAGGAGGAGGTGAGCCGCGCGGCCTGACTGACGGTGATGCAACAGGTGTGCATAGAAGAGAGTTGATCAAGAGGGCGTCTCGTTGAGAGGCGCCCTTTGGTTGTTCGGCTCGTGAACCGGTGGCTGGTCCCTTCGGTGCGAGGAATAGCGCTGCAGCGAACACCTCCTCGGAAGTAGGTGATGGGCTGAGATGACCGAGGCGACCATTCGGAATTGTTGTTCCAAACTCGCGAGTCGTAGGAATGGCACGGGAGATCCGGTATGTTCACCGTGTGGCACCTGTGAGAACTAGCGTGAATAGGGGTGAACACGATGACTGATCTCGAGCCTCGCATCGTAACGCTTGATCCGATGCGTGTAGCCACGGCCCGCGCGGTCAGCGAAGCCCCCGAGCGCGACGCATGGGAAAAGATCCGTGCGTATGCTGAACCCCGGGGGTTGCTAGACAATCTCGACCATCACCCGGTCTTCGGCTTCAACAACCCAAATCCTTCTGCCGGACAGAAGGAGTATGGATACGAGTTCTGGATCCGCGTCGATCCTGAGATCGAGCCTCAAAGTGAGATCGAGATCAAGGACTTCCCAGGAGGCCGCTACGCCGTTACAACCTGTAGGCTAGTGAGTGATCCCGATGGAAGTGTACCGGAGATATGGAAGAAGCTCTGGGAGTGGGTGCAATCCAGCTCCTACAGCTGGCGCAAGACCCACGAACTGGAGAAGCTGAACGATCCTAATGCGCCCGAAGAAGAGATGGTGCTCGATCTCTATCTGCCCATCGAGGACTGACCTGAAACTCTCGGCAGCTTTTCGCAAGGCTCTGATGGTCGTCGGGCTGGGACTGTGTACGTCTGCGACGGTGCCGGCCGTGGCTCAGGAGAGCCATCGGCTCACTCCTGAAGATGTGGTGCCGGGTGTGTGGGGGGCGATGTACCTTCCCGACGACGATGGCCCGAGCACGGGAATTGTAGTCCTGCACGGCTCGAGCGGGATCGGACCTAACTACAGTGGGTTTGGGGCCACCTTGGCACAGCACGGTTTCGTGGCACTCGTGCTGGACTACTACCGGGAAACCGGCAATGCACGCATCGGCTCCGAGGAGAAGCTCGAACTGTGGCCCGTATGGCAAGAGACGCTCGTCAATGCCGTCCAACACCTGGAGCGCCACCCCAGGGTCACCCCCGGGCGGCTCGGGCTCGTTGGTTTCTCGCGAGGTGCGTTCTTGGCCGTGTCGGTTGCCGGGCGGCTACCTCAGGTGAAGGCCGTCGTGGATTTCTACGGTGGGGGAGGTGGCGGTCCGGCGCCCCTCGAGAACGACGTCTCGGGCCTGCCCCCGCTCCTGATCCTCCACGGAGAGGACGACGGCGTTGTGCCGGTGTCATTCGCGCATCGCCTCAACGACGCAGCGCAGGCGGCCGGTGCGGAGGTCGAGTTGCACACTTATTCAGGGGTGGGTCACGCGTTTAACCTCCCCAGCTACCCGAGCCGGTACGATGCCGAGGTTGCCGCGGACGCCTTCGATCGGACGGTTCTCTTTCTCCGGAGCCGTCTGGAACGCGAGATTAGGTGAGAAACGATTGCCGTCGGAGTACCGTGACATGAAGAAGGTCGAGATCATCGACGCTAACGCCGACAATGTTTGTGATTTTGGGTTCTGCGGCTTCAAGGATCCGAAGCAAGAGGGCTATCGGCGAAAAACGGCCTGGCTTAGGAGACGTTTCACTGAAGGCATGAGATACAAGATTCTCCACGCGCCCGCCGAGGGCGCGGTGGGCTTCATCGAGTATGCGCCCGGCGAAAAAACCTGGAGGCCGATTGAAGCCCCCGGATACCTGGTGATTCACTGCATGATGATCCACCGAAAGAAGTACAAGGGAAAAGGCTACGGCTCTCTGCTGTTGGATGCATGTCTGCAAGATGCAAAGAGGGTGAAGTCCAAGGGTGTTGCAGTGGTGGCAAGCGGGGGCACTTGGATGGCGACCACCGACCTGTTTTTGAAGAGTGGTTTTGAGTGTGTTGACACAGCGCCACCGTCGTATGAGCTCCTCGCAAAGAAATTGAGAAGGGCGCGATCACCAAAGTTCAGAGAGGGCTGGGAGCAGCGTTTGCGACGGTATGGACAGGGGCTCACGATCATTCGCTCCGATCAGTGCCCCTGCGTTGCGAAATCCAGCGATGACATCCAGGAGGCCGCGAAGCAGTTGGGTGTGCAGGCCAAGTTTGTGGAACTCAAGAACAGCAGGCAGGCGCAAAACGCTCCCTCGGCCTATGGCGTGTTCAACGTCGTCTACAATGGAGAGCTGATTGCTGATCACCCGATAAGCGCAAGACGATTCAATAACATCATGACGCGATTGTCCCGTTGAGCGGGGCACAAGTCGAGCGCAGCGCTTCCGGCCGACCTCCCAGTCATCGCCGTATGCAATGGACCTTTTCATAGACAGGACCGGCGCCGAGCAGTACGTCGCCGTGGACCACGCGGCACCAGTGATCGAGACGCCCCTGGGCGTGTTACGGTTGGACTGTGTCGTCGACGGTGAAGATGTCGCTGAGGAAACACCTTCCCGTGCGCGTGGCCTGGGAACGGTGGCCAGAATTACTTCGTGGCGAACGAGAGCGATTCGCGCGGATCTCCTCGTTGTGGACGTTCAGCCGGACCTGCCGCCCGACATCGAGGTGACCGGTGCGGCTGCGGCCATGTGGCGCCTGGCAGCATGGCGGGACCTCCTGACGCTGCAGTTCGACTGCCGTTGGGAGGCAAAGCTTGTCGGTAGCGCCGTTGGACCCCTAGCCCCGACGGGCCTGGAGGTGCAGGGGTGGGACGCCGCGGGCATTCGGCTGATGTTGGGCACCGAAGACCGCGGATCGATGATTGCTCGCGCGACCTTCGCCGATGGGTTCCCGGCGCGTCTGGCTCATGTTTTCCCTCCTGGTACTGTGCAGCACCGTCCGGATGGGCTCCGGCTGCTCCTGCCACCCATCGCCCGCCACGAGCAGTGTCAGGTCCAGTTTATCGCGGCGTGGGCCGACCGGCCTGAGAAAGACGCCACCCTCCTCCGCATCCTCCGCAGGAGTCCCGCCGAGCTGCTCAATGCGGCTCAGGTAGCCTGACCAGCCAATCCCCTCATCCGCCAGCTACCTCTGATTACGCTGCACTCATTGCTATATTAGGATGCCCTATATATATTAGGATCAACTAATTCATAGATCTCTGCTCACAAAACTTTTTGCGAGACTTCGGTGGGCAAACCTGCCGTTCTCGACCCGGGGGGAACCGTGAACTCGGTCAGGTACTACCTCGCCTTGATACTGCTGATCGGTCTTCCGCCCGGGTTGCTTCTCTGGCTCGTCATCCACCCACTGGCGCGGTTTTGGCGTAGGCTGGGCCCCGTTTGGACCTACACGGTGCTTGGGCTGCCGTCGTTCTTGCTCATGGCCGCGGTGTTCGCCGTCCGCAGACAGGTCTTGGTCACCGACTTCGGTACCAACATCCCGATGATCGTTCTGGGTCTGTTGTGTGCCACGGCGGGCACCGTGATCGCCGTGAAGCGCAAGAAATATTTGACGCTCAGCATCCTGGTTGGTGTTCCGGAGCTGTCCGCTGACACGGCAGGCACCCTCCTCACGGAGGGTATCTACAGCCGCATCCGTCATCCCCGATACATCGAAGCCCTTCTTTGGATCTTCGCGTACGCCTTCATCACCAATTATCTGGTTCTCTATATCGTAGCGGTCGCGTCCTTGCCGGTGATCTACTTGATCGTGGTGCTCGAGGAGCGGGAGCTGCTCGAGCGATTTGGCGTCGAGTATGAGGAGTATCGGCGCCATGTGCCGCGGTTTGTGCCGAAGAAAGTGAGAAGTAGAGGTGAAGATGGGAGCGGGTGAGAGGGGCCACACCGTGGTCACGGCAGGTCCGTACGAGTTTGTCAGACATCCCGGTTACCTCGGCATGATCATGTGGACGATCGCGACTCCTGTGGCGCTGGGAACGCTGTGGGCGCTCGCCCCGGTAGGTGTCACCGCCATCCTCGCCACTGTCCGCACGAAGCTTGACGACGAGACTCTGCTAGAGGAACTCGACGGATACGACGATTACGCCACGCGAGTACACTTCCGCCTGCTACCGGGCATCTGGTAGGAAGCCCGTCGGAGCGCCAGCCGTGGACGCGGCCGGACGGATCGTCTATCTTGGCGCGATCCTCTGGCACCACGGGCATCTCGCGAGCAGCGAGTCACTCACGAAAAGCCAGCATTATCTTCGGAAAGCCTGGAGCACGAACCATGCAGCTACATGCGGGAAGAACCGCGCTCGTCACACACCTGGGAGGCGCGGTCGTCCTCATTGGTCTGGGTGTGACCTCGGACATCACCTCCAGAGCGAGCGGCCGATTCCCTAAGGATCTGTCGACGCCGCTGGACACGGCAGGCCAACTGGCCTCAGTGAGCGGCACAGTGTTTCTCGATCAGAACGAAAATGGCGTCCGGGATGGCGAAGAACCTGGAGTGGTTGACGTGGTGGTTTCGGATCAAGTCGACGCCGTGGCGAGTGACGCGAACGGTGGCTATCGGTTGGAGAACTCGCGTGGATATGGTTTGGTCTTTGTCACTCTGCCGAACGGGTATGTCTCCGCCGGCCCGTTCTGGCGCAAAGTGCCGGAAGGGACGGGTGAGCGGCGGGTGGACTTCCCGTTGCAGGCGGCTCCTGCGACAGACGAATTCACGTTCATCCATGCGTCTGACACACACATCAGCGAGGTAAGTCTGTCACGAACCCGGATCCTGCGACAAATCGTCGAGACGCGGCGGCCGGCGTTCATGTTGGTGACTGGAGATCTGGTGCGCGACGCCCTTCGGGTCCCAGAGGAGGAAGCGAGGAGCTATTACGAGCTATATGTGCAGGAGATGGCGGCGCTCCCCATCCCCGTCTGGAGTGTTCCGGGGAACCACGAGAACTTCGGCATCGAGCGCCACCGCTCCCTGGTGAGCTCGGAGCACCCGCTATACGGCAAAGGGATGTTTCATCATTACCTCGGCCCGAATTACTACTCCTTCAACTATGGTGGTGTGCACTTCGTGGGGCTGGATACGGTGGACTACGAGGATCTGTGGTACTACGGGCACCTAGATGACGTCCAGCTCGCCTGGCTCGAACGGGATCTTTCCTTCTTGCCGTCGAATGCCAAGGTCGTGACGTTCAACCATATACCGTTCTACAGCTCAGCCGAGGTGATGCGGGGCTTCAGGGACACGCCAACGTCCACATCTCTCATCAAGATCGACGGAACCCCTCAGTACCGACACACTGTATCCAATGCTGCGGAGGCGTTGAGCCGGCTGCGGAGGCAGGATCACACCCTGGCGCTTGCCGGTCACATCCATCTCCGGGAGATGCTGACGTTTGAGATGCGAGGCGTGAATACACGGTTTCATCAGGTGGCGGCTGTCGTGGGGCCGGCTCCGGGGGCGGACGCACCTGCCATTTCGGGTGTCACGCTCTACCGGGTGCGTGACGGGAGAATCGATGACGGGGAGTTCATTCCCCTCGACGAGGTGGCTCCGCGCACCAATTGACGATGCGGCCGCTGCGGGGGTAGCCGCTGGGTTGACACAAGTCGGATGTTTGAACGAGAGGCGAGAGGCTGCAAATTACCGCCCTCGGCTGGGCCGATGGAAGGCAGCGACATAGATTTCCCCCATGACCTGGCTCTACGTGATCCTCGGCGTCATGTTCTTGGGTGTACTCTTCACGGCCTTTGAGCGGGGGCGGCAAGGGCGACGGATCGCGAGAATGGAGCAGGTCACTGGCCTCAGTGAGGCAGATGTGTTGCACTGGGCGAACAACCATGTGACCGGTGTCGAGCATCTCCGCATCATGGTGCTCAGAGACGAGCCGGACCGCTTCGTCATCGCAATCATACAGAAGTCGGATGCCACTCGGCGCGGTGCGCCTCCGCACATCGTGTGTGCGGTCTCCAAGGAAGGGCGTAACATTCAGGAGATCGAGGGCAGGGGGTATGGGATGGGAATCAAATGAGTGGCTGATAGTCTGTACCACTCCTTGCCGACTCCAGCGATGCTGACGCAATAGTCTCCATGTTCACTGAATCTGCCGAACTTTACGATCTCATCTACTCACAGTTCAAGGACTATGAGGAGGAGGCACAGACTGTTGCTTCACTCCTCAAGTCCATCCACCCAGGAGCAAGGACGATTCTCGACGTCGCGTGCGGAACGGGCGAGCACGGGCGGCTCCTGTCGCAACAGCACGGATTTGCCGTTGACGGCATAGACGTCGAGCCGGATTTTGTGGAGATCACGAGACAGAAGATCCCAGCTGGAAACTTCTGGTCTGCGGATATGACGGACTTCGACCTCGGGCGCCGGTACGACGTCGTCATGTGCCTTTTCAGCTCAATCGGTTACGCAAGAACTTCTGGCAATGTACACAGAGCGCTTAGTTGCTTTCGCCGACACCTCAACTCTGATGGGGTGACGGTGGTGGAGCCGTGGTTTGGGCCGGGTGTGCTGGAGCCGGGTAAGGTTTACATGCAGACGGTGGAGGCTGACGACCTCAAGGTCTGCAGAGTCGCGCACACGGATGTCAAGGGGAGGATCTCCAAGCACCGTTTCGAGTATCTCGTGGGGCGGTCGAGCGGAATCACGCACATGGTCGAAGAACATGAACTTGGATTGTTTACGGTCGACGAGATGACGGATGCGTTCCGGAAAGCTGGACTGGATGTGGAGTACGACGCCGAAGGTCTCACAGGCCGGGGGTTGTACGTGGGCAGGGCCGCGGCGTGATGGCCTAGGTTGGGGGCGGGTGAGGTTGCGGTGGGTACCGTCGGTTGCTTGACAATTTTGCATGCGGCAGGCTCCTGAGATACGATGTCTCGGGAGGTGGTTGCGGTGAGAAACTGTATGAGTAAAGTGCGATCCAATGTTCTGATCGGCATGCTGCTGTGGGTGCCGGCCTCACCGAGTGTAGCGCAACAAGGCGGGCCGGAACTTTGTGGTGCGGATTGGGTAATCCGGGAAGCCTGGCAAGCACAGCAGAAAGGTGAGACGTTCCTGCTGTTCCAGGGCGGGACATTTGAGGAGCGGCAGGTGGCGTATGTCGTAGGTGTCGCCATACCGTTTGCGAACCGTGGCTCGGTGGGCACACTCCAGGTATACGCTTCAGAGGGAGATCGATTCGCAAAAGCGTATGAGGAAGAAGTGACGACGCTCGCGCCCACGATGGCTCCGCTCCCCGCCGCCGGAGACTGTCGGGTACCCGGCTTTCCCCCTTGGCTGAGTGTCACCGTCGTGG
>JBDHDY010000140.1:0-10110 GCA_039591275.1 Gemmatimonadota bacterium
GAGCCCGAGCAGGTGGGGTAGTCGATCCAGGCCGGGGATGATCGGCGCCCCCGACTCTGGAGCGTCACTATCGCGGCTAAGCAAGACCGGCTGCAGGCCTGCGCCAAGGGCACCGTCAATGTCATCGACGATGCTGTCACCCACGTGCAGCACACGGTGGGATGGGACGCGCAGAAGGCGACATGCCTCGTTGAAGATCTTCGGGTCCGGCTTCACCGAGCCCACTTCGGCGGAAGCCAGCACGTGATCGAATGCGTGCCCGAGGCCAAGGTCGGTCACGAAATGCCCTAATCCGCATTGCCAGTTTGAGACCACTGCTAGAGGATATCCCGCATCCTTCAATGTCTTCAGGGCAGGGAGGACGTCCGGAAAAACTCCCAGGCTCTCCGGCCCGAGCAGCTGCCACACATTCGCTGCGTGCTCCGCCGCCGCGCCGTCAGGTGCATCCACGTCTAGACGGTGGAAGACGCGGTCTGCGAACCGCATCAGGTACCGACGTTTCTCCTCGTCAGCCTGGTGTGGCACATACTCTATCCCGTGCAGCTCGAAAACATCGTAAAGCACCCGGTGCTCCCACGGATTGGAGTGTAGGCCGTGAGCCCGCAGATACTCCATCAGCATTGCGCCTCTTCCGGCACCTGCTCCGTGGTAGACGAGAGTGTTATAGAAATCGAAGGTGATAGCTTGGATATGTTCTAAGCGGTGGCTCACGGCACGCTACTCGTGAAGCGTGAAACGGCGCTCCGGATGGCACGACCGACCACCGCCCCTAGCAGAACCAGCAGGCTGCCCACAGCGGTGGTCATCACGCCGAGGAGGAGCCAACCCCGATCGAGGCCGGGCAAGACCGCCAGGGCGAGAACTTGACCGAACCACGCGCCCACATAGCATCGTAACAGCGCGGGCGACGAGAATCCGAGAACCCCTCCGCCGATCAGCGATGTGAGGGAATAGAACGGGTACTGCGAGTCCCACGGTTCGGCGTGACCCGTCAATGTCGGTGAGGCTGCCCAGATTCCAAATCCCAGCGCAGCTGCAGCCACCATGACAGCAAAGCGCCGCCATGATAAAGGACCTCGCCTTCTAGTGTTCTCTTCCTGATTCACATCTCTCTCGTGGTCGAGTTATGGTCAGGGTAAGCTGCGGAATGTGGTACGGTAAGGCCAGTTGCGAGAAGACGCAGAGGGCGCCCCGATTTGTCGGTTCCCGGAGAGGGCCGCGGTTGCGCCGTGCGTCACATCGCACAAGCTTGTCTTGCAGCGATCTTGAGTACCCTCGGGAACGCCGTCCCGTGGGCCTCGACGGGTTCGGGGCCGGCGGTTCTCTTGACGGACATTGTTAGGCGAGACGAGAGATGGGATCGAAGCTGAGCGGAACGGAGCTCAAGAAGCTCGAAGCGGTCGAGGAAGGCAGAAAGAAGTGGAACCGGGTCCATTCCCTCGTGGAGCGCGCAGCGGCTGAGCCGCGCGGCCGCGACAGTTACCTACGTCAGTGCCGCCGCGCTGCGGAGGAGGTGGGACGACTGTTCTCGGGGAGTGGGTTCGGAACGCTTGCTGACGCGGCGAATCAGGTGGCACAGCTGATCGGACGCACTCGGAACTTCGAGCAGCGCGCGGGTGTGATTCGTGAGTCGGTGGCCGCTGTGCACAACGCAATTGATCGAGCCGAGCGGGCAATCCACGCTGAGGGGCAGAAGGAGTCCGGTGGCGGGTAGCCGCAGGGTGCTGCTACACCGTTGCGGCTCACCGACAGCGAATTGGAGATTAGGGGAGGTGCAATTCATCTCAATAGTCGTGTGAGCGGAGCTCCCCACTCGTCACAGCGGGTAGTACCGCTCGTGTCTGTCTCCCATCTCATTTACCCCACATCATCTTCCGCGCAGGCCTTGGGACGGAAACCCTCTCGGGGATTCGCATCACGTTCTAGTAAGCACATATATTTCTTGACGTAACATACGGTGGCAATTATAATTGCCACCGTAATAGTTGTGCCTTCAGCCAGGGTCCGCTCTATGTCAATGTATGACAAGAAGATAAGCTCTCTCCTCCCACTGACGCCGGTGGTCTCTCACATCTTGCTGGCCGTCGCTGACGGGCCGCGTCACGGCTATCGGATCATGCAAGAGGTGAATCGTCGTAGCGAAGGCCGCGTCGGTCTCGGCCCTGGGACACTCTATGGCGCAATCCAGCGGATGGAGGATGCCGGCCTGCTCGAGCATTCGGAGCCTCCTGAAGGCGAAAAGCCCGAGGCGCGGCGTCGCTACTACGCGATGACAGAGCTGGGCCAACGCGCGCTGCTCGCTGAGACCGAGCGCCTCGAGTCCCTGGTGGCCCAAGTGCGTCAGAAGGAATTCGCCTCTCGCGCGAAGGTCGTCTGATGGGAGGTCGGGTCGTAGCCGTGCTGTACCGCCTCCTGCTGTGGCTTTATCCGCGTCGAGTGCGGCTCAATCACGGCGCCGAGATGGTGGCGACGGTCGAGACTGAGTGGAGTCGGCGCACCAGCGACGGTTTGCGTGGAATTGTCGGGTTTGTGTTCTGGCTCGTGGCCGACATCGCCAGAAGCCTCCCCTCCCAACACATCCAGCGTGCGGCGCGCTGGATCGGCGTGCGATCCCAGCGCCGCGGACGACAGCGGCATCGATCGTACTTGAGATGGAGGGAACGAACGGGCACAGCTCTAAGGGACGTGCGGATCGCCGTCCGAGCGCTGCTGCGCTCCGTGGAGTTTAGCGCAACGGCCGCCGTTACACTGGCGCTCGCCATCGGAGCCAACACGGCCGTGTTCAGTGTGGTGGACCGTGTGCTCTTGAGGCCGTTGCCGTATCCGGAATCCGAGAACCTCGTCGTGATTCGCCACCCGGTGCCGGGCTACTCCGCGGGCGAATGGGGCCTTTCGCGGGCGGGCTATTTCTATTTCAAGCAAAACAGTCGAGCGCTGCAAGACCTCGGCGTGTATCGGTTCCCAGCGGTTGTGTTGACGGGAGGTGGGCAACCCGAGCGAGTCGATGCCGCGCTCATCACGGCAAGCGTGTTGTCCACGCTGCAGGTGGCGCCTCGGCTCGGTCGACCCATTTCACCGGACGACGACGTGCCCGGCGCGCAGCCGGTGGTGTTGTTGAGTCACGATCTGTGGATGCGCCGGTTCGGCGGTGACGCGTCCATCATCGGCCGGACAATCGTGGTGGACGGATTTCCCGAAGAAGTCATCGGCGTCATGCGACGGGGTTTCCATTTCCCCTTGCCAAGCACGCACGTTTGGCGTCCTCTTCGCCTCGATCCGAACGGGCGGGCGATCAATCAGCACACCTATAGCGCCGTTGGTCGCCTCGAGAGTGGCGTTACCACAGAGGAGGCCCTGGGCGAGCTGCGTGCATTCGTCTCCCGTTTCACAGAAGAATTTCCGTCTGCGTACTCTTCTGCGTTCATGGAAGAGAGTCGATTCGACGTGGTAGTGCGCCAGCTACTGGACGATACGGTGCAGAACGTGCGTCGCGCGCTATGGATCGTTCTCGGCACCGTGGCCATAGTGCTGCTCATGGCGTGCGCAAATGTCGCGAATTTGTACTTGGTGCGTGCTGAAGGCCGTCGACGTGAGGTGGCGTTGCGCACCGCGCTTGGAGCGGACCGGGTGCATCTCTTGGGGCATTACCTGACGGAGAGCCTTGTGCTGGCGACGACCGCAGGCATCGTTGGCGTCGGCTTGGCGTACATCGGTGTGGACCTGCTGATTGCGTTTGCGCCGGAAGGCCTGCCGCGAATTCAGGAGATCGGCCTCGATCACCGTGCGGTCGTGATTGCTGGGGTGTTAACGGTCTTCTCCGCGCTGTTCTTCGGCACGTTTCCCCTCCTGCGCCGTAGCGAGACGAACTTGACTGAGGATCTCAAGGAAGGCGCTCGGAGTGCCTCTCCCAGCAGACAGCGACAACGGATCCGAGCCGGGCTCGTGGTGTCGCAGGTGGCGATGGCGCTGTTGTTGTTGGCTGCATCAGGTCTCCTGTTTCGCAGCTTCCTGGCGCTCAAATCGGTCGATCTCGGTTTTGAGCCGGAGAACGTGCTCACGGTGAGGCTGTCGGCGAATCGCGCCCAATACCCCGACGTGGCGTCCCGGCAACGCTTCTTTGAGACCGCTCGGGAACGTTTGGCGGAGCTACCGATGGTCTCATCAGTTGGGATGGTGTGGCAAATGGAGATCGCAGGTGGCGCGTCGGACAACGCCACCGGAGTCGCCGACCTGCCCGACGGTGGCGAGACCACTCAGGTCATCGACACGAAGTTCGCCGGTGCCGGTTACTTCGAGGCTATGGGCATGCGGATCGTGGAGGGTCGGTTCATGGAGCGCATTGATCAGGACATGGCTGCTCCGGGGGCGATCATCACTCGTTCCATGGCCGAGGAGTTTTGGCCCGGGCAAAGCGCTCTTGGCAAGCGCGTGCGGCCGCTGTTTCGCGAACTGCCGTGGCACACTGTCGTGGGCGTGATCGAGGACGTGCGCACTGAGGGGATTCGCAAGGCGCCGGAGCCCACGGTGTACTTCCCGTACACTGCTCCATCCGTCCCGTCGATGGCATTTGCCATACGCGCCACCCTGCCAATGTCGGCAATTTTCCCCGCTGTGCAGCGCGAGGTGTCAGCGATCGATCCCGACGTCCCCTTGGCAGAGGTCGCAACGATGGAACGGATCGTCGCCGATGACATGGCGAGCACGACCTTCACGCTCTCCTTGCTTGGCCTTGCGGCCGTTATGGCATTGGTGCTCGGAGCGGTCGGGATTTACGGTGTGGTCTCGTACATGGTGAGCCAGCGCACGCCAGAAATCGGGATCCGGTTGGCGCTCGGTGCCAGAGCAACGCAGGTCGGCGGCATGGTGCTGAGTCACACAATGCGCCTCGTACTCCTCGGCATCGGTGTCGGTGCGGGCGCTGCGCTGGCCTCGAACCGTGTCGTCAATGCCGTGCTCTTTGGAGTGCGTCCGACCGACCCCGCCACGTTTCTTGCGGTCTGTCTCGTATTGGTGGGAGTTGCGGCCCTCGCGGGATACTTTCCTGCGAGGCGTGCGTCGCGGGTGGATCCGGTGGAGGCGCTGCGGGCGGAGTGAGGCCCCGCCCCCGTCAATCCCTGCACATTGCAGAATAGCGATTGCAGGATGGCAATTGCGGATTTCAAGATCTGCACGCGCCAATTCGATGTGGTCACCCGTAGGTGGAGAAAGCACGTGGACCCGGTCTGGATGATCTATCTCCTCGTAACGCTCATGGCCGCCTCCGGTGGCGTGCTTGGTGCATTCTGGGTGCGGGCGTTGATCATCATGCGAAAACGCATCCTCGAATCCGCCGCGGAACTCGAGCGATTGACTGACATCATTGACGACCTGCAAGGTCAGCTGGAGGGTCTACGCACCGACAACCTGGAGATACGAGAGCGGCTCGGCCTTGCCGAGCGACTTCTGGAGGGCGGCGAAGAGTAGGTGGTGAACGGCCGCAGCGACAAGCCCGGCTGCAGAATTCCGATTAGTGATAGCAGAATGGCGAATGCAAATATGTGATCTGCACTCGCCATCCCGCACACGCCAATCTTCAGTCCACAATCACGTCATCTCCCGCGCCCGCCAGCCGCAATGTTCTCTGAGCCGTTCGCCCCGCTCATCAGCGCGTTGAAAACCAACTTGAACGTGCCGTGTGTCTGCGCCCGGTGCTGTGCCCGGAAACCGATGAGCACCACCTTGCCTTCGCCATGCCCTACAGAAACCATCGCCGCTTTCTCTGCGATGTGCTTCTCGCCGATGAGCCACCCGCTCTGTAGCAGGTCGCGATCCACGAACGTCACGATACGCCCGATGCGGTGATTCCTGTCGCTGGGGAGAACCTGGTAGGCGTGGTTGCCGCCCAGAAACATGGCGAGAGCATTCTCGGGCATGCCATAGGCCAGGGGGTCGGTGTTGTCGACAATCACTCTGAGCGTCGAGCCCGGTGACCAGAACTCCTTAGACGGCACGTTGTCCACCACGTTACGGATTGGCAACTCGAATTTTTCTATGGGGAGCGCGCTGGCCTCGGCGAACGTAACGAGCGTACCGCCGCCTTCCACGAACGCCTCGAGAGCATCGACTCCTTCCTGCCCGAACCCGCTGCGGTACTCCGGTGGGTACTGATCCCTCCCGGGTCCGCGGTAACCGC
Source organism: Gemmatimonadota bacterium (assembly GCA_039591275.1). Taxonomy (GTDB): domain Bacteria; phylum Gemmatimonadota; class Gemmatimonadetes; order Gemmatimonadales; family GWC2-71-9; genus JBDHDY01. Next base: position 6,173 of record JBDHDY010000140.1, read on the forward strand.
CGCCATCATCTCTCGCTTCCTCACCGGTCATCCGTTCCACATCGTCGTCGGGGAGGATGATGACGTCGTAATCGTCGGCAAGGTCGCTGGACTTTATCTCCGTGTCTCTCAGGGTGGTGTACGGGAAGGAGAAGTGTTCGAGCAACCAGCGCGTCCATCCTTCATCCATATTGCCGCCGAGGTACCGCTGGTACATTCCAATTCTGGGGCGCGTCAGTGAGAGACTTGCGGATGATGCATCAGCATCGAGCGCGTGGAAGTCGACGCCGGTCGCCTCGGCCACTTCGGCCACAAGTGCATCCGGTGCAGAGCCAAAAACGATGAAATCTCCTGCACGCAGGCCCGCGGATGCCTGATTCGCGCGACGCACCGCTACGTTGCCGTTCCAGAGCAGATTCACCGCCTTGAAGCTGTCGTTCAGACGTCCGTCCAGCACGTAGCCAAACTGCCCTTTTGCGACCTGGCCCGTTGGGTCGATGGTGTCAGCCACTCGCACGAGGTTCGTCTCCACTGCGAGGTCCACGGGGTCCACCCGAACGCCCATGTATTCTGCGATGTTGTCGGTGGACATGTCGTACGGGCGGATCGGGTTGCCGTCGCGGTCTCGCGTGTACGAGTTGTCGGGATAGAACGTCCGGCCAAGGAGCCAGCGGATGACGCCTATTTTGGGCTGGGCCATCGACACCACGAACGAGCCAGCGCCGTACACCCGCCCCGCATGAGTGAAGTCATTCGAGGCCCGGTGCACCTCGATCCCTTGACCGAGAAGCTTGTTCACCATCTTCTGGGCAGTGAGCGGATCGTGCTGTGCGGCAGGGATCACGAACGCAGCCGGCTTCCCTTCCACCCCGCGCTGCGTCTGGCGAGTGGCTTTCAGATACGCGTTCTTCAGCACCGTCGACCGGTTGCGTGCTGCGATATCCAGCGCAGCGATGGCAGCGATCTTCTGCCGATCGACCATGTCGCGCACCCGCCACCAGCCGCCCGGCCACGGGTTCGGGAACGTGGTCTGCATTTCGTAATCCGGCATACCCCGCCTGCTGCCCTCCAGTTGATCGGGATGCAGGAATAGCGGTGTGGCGAGCCTGGCACTTGCAGACTCGGTGAGCATCCCCGCGATGTTGTGGAAGGGAGTGATCCAGTGGAACCCGAAGTGTCCCCAACCAGAATAGATCGCCGCATTCACCACGCCCGACATCCCCGCCTCTTCCTCTTTATAGGCAATGTGGGCGCCGTACCAGCTCATCTCCCGCCATACCAGAGGATCGCCGGCCGGCCGGATCGGCTCCGCGTAAGGTGGCACGTAGATGCGAGCACCGTATGGCCCCATCTGGTGGTGATCGATGTAGGCCTGCGGAATCCAATCGCGGAACAGGATTCTTGCACCGTACTGGGACTCGACCGTGTTTTGCTGAAACGCGTCCCGGTTGTTGTCGTGGCCGATGTAATGGTGATACAGCCACGGCATGCCGACGCCCTCGTACTCCGTGCCGACCCACCGGTTGTACCAGTCGGTGATCATGATCTCCCCATCCGGATTGATGCACGGGATCATGATCGCCACGGTGTTGTCCAGGATGCGCATCATCTCTTCGTCGGTGCGGTGGCTTGCGGCCACCTCCGAAGAGTGGAGCCCCATCGTCTGGACCACCACCGCCTTGCCCTGGTCAACGGCCCGCTGAATCTCCGCCTCTGGCACGCCACGAGGGTCGGAGAGCGTAGCATTCATCTGCCGCAGCTCTTCGAGTCTCGCTAGGTTCTCCGGTGAGGAGATGTACAGTGCCAAGAAGGGGTTCCCCAGAGTCGTCGGCCCCATGTTCACGACGTGAAGCCTCGGACTTTGCTCGCCGAGCAAGTTGTAGTACTCGACCAACCTGTCCCATCGGGCGAGCTTGCGATCAGCGCCCATCTGAAAGCCGAAAAACTCGTCGGGGGACGGGATCTGCTGACCCAAGGCCACGCTGGACGGCACCACTAGGCCTGGTAGCCCTACGGCAAGGGCTAGCAGTATGAAAGTGAATCGGATTTTGACGCGCTTTGCTTTCATGGGGCACTCCTGGGAGTTGCGAACTTCAGGTGATGAGATCCTGCGATCGCGACGATATCTCCATGGGACAGGCGCTGTCAACGCCCAGAGAAGCAGCACTGTGCTTATTGCTGCTCCAACATTGATTGGATCACCGTCTCATAATCAGGGAAGTACTGGCTGATCACCGAAAGGTCAAAGGAACGTAGAATGCTCGTGTTCGGTTCGCGTTCGAGAAGAAACTCGAATGATTTTTCAACCAGCCTTGCTGAAGTCGCTTTACCGCCGCCCAGTGTCGCATGATACGACGGATCAACAGTGACCCTGTGCGTAGTGTCGACGCGTCCCTTGACTGTGACCTCAAACGTAGTCTCGTTTATCATACGGACGTCGATCATTAGCAATCCTTCACATTCGTGATCGTTCCGGGCCGCCGGGGATCTTCTACTTCATGAGAAACCCTGGAAACTCCCGCTCCACCATCTGCAACAACCGCGCCTCACTTGGACGTTCGGCCGTCGGCGTGCCAATCGGTAGATGACGGATGATCTCCGGGACCTCGCCGCCGAAGTTGTCCAGCTTGAACCCCTCTCTGTTCTTGGCGAAGTCGGCCAGAAGCGATGCTGTCGATGCAATGTGCGCCACAGGGAACAGGTATAGGGCGTCCATGCGGTGGGGTCCTAGTGTCGCGAGAATGACTTCGTCCTGTGGGTCGACGGTGGACAGCACTGACGTGAGGAGGGTCAAATTCTCCTGCGTAGAATCGGAATCGACATAGAGGCGGGTAAGAGGAAGTTCATTCTCATCCTGCACGAGGACCGTGACGAGCATGAGGCCGTGGCCTGCCATGTCATAGTATTCCTCTTCATTGGCCGGGAACGCGATGTCGAAGAACCCGACCCGCGGAATGGGCGCGTACTCTCGGTACTGGACTGCCACTTCCTGAATCCGGGCCGAGATCGTCTCATTGGAAACCGGCTGCAGGGTGTAACTTCCCTCGCCGACGAGGTGCAGGGGTTCGTCTGGAGAAGCATCAGGAGAGCCGCAGGCGAGAACGCCGATGAGGACGGCTGTCTGAGAGGCGGGAGGGAAAGTCCTCATTCGCAGGGGCAGCGAAGGACGGGCATGGCGCACTCCGCGTTACGTGGCAGTGGAAATGATGCCGAGCGGGCCGGCCCGATCGATGAGCGCTGGCGGCGCGGCGTGCTTGACCGAAACCGGCCAGTCTATTTCCGCCGCGCCGCCGCGAGCCGCGCGTGACTTCCGCTTACACCAGCGATGACAATCGATGCTACCCCTCGGCTCCTCCCGTACCTTCGATCGACTGTAAGGCGAGGTACTTCTCGCCGAACTTATCCATGTTCTCGATCTGCGTGTCGTACTGGTCGTAATGTCGCTCCTCGTCAGCCACCAACTCCTCGAAGATCCGCTTACTCCCTGAATCGGCGTTGTTGCTGCACTCATTAGCCCACTGGTTATAGGCGTGGGCGCTCTCTTTCTCCATGGAGGCGGCCCGCTCGAACATCTTGTGCACGTCGTGAATCTTCTGCACCTCTTCGGAGGCCTTCATTTCAACCTCGCCACCAAGGAACAGGATCCGCTCTGCCGCCCTTTCCACGTGGCCCATCTCCTCGATGGCCGTCGTCTTGAACAAACCAGCTAGCTGTCCGTATCCCTGATCGTCGCAGTGAAAGTGGAAGTACATGTACTCTATGCTCTTCTCATGCATCTCCATTTCTCCTTGATCGCGATCCGCGTACCGCGGCTCGCGTTAACGACACCGCGCGCGTTAACCGCCGTGCGACTCTTGCGAAGTTAGAAGGGTGAACCTGGACCGTCCAGCGGGGCGGTCAGCGGGATTGTGCGAGGAGTGCCGGGTTTCGTGTGGACGACGCAGCTGCAGAAAGGGCAC
>JBDHDY010000141.1:0-11486 GCA_039591275.1 Gemmatimonadota bacterium
TTCAGCGGGACAGCCAACCTCGAGGCGGCGATCGACTGGATCCTTCAGGAAATGCGGCAGGACGGTCTGGAGAACGTTCATGGCGAGGAGGTGATGATTCCCCGCTGGGTGCGGGGCGATGAATCCGCGGAGCTCATCGAGCCACGAAGTCGCCCACTCCCCATGCTCGGCTTGGGTGGGAGTATCGCGACGCCTCCCGAGGGCATCACCGCGGAGGTCCTCGTGGTTGAGAGCTTCGAGGAACTCGAGGCGCGCACAAGCGAAGCGAGGGGCAAGATCGTGTTGTTCGACGCGCCGTTCACGAGCTACGGCCAGACCGTACGCTACCGCAGGAACGGTGCTCCTGCGGCGGCCCGAGCGGAGGCGGTGGCAAGCCTCATTCGCTCGGTGACCCCGGTGTCGCTGCAGTCTCCCCACACCGGTGCCATGCGCTACGATCCTGATGTACCAGCTATTCCGCACGCGGCCTTGACGGTGGAAGACGCACGCATGCTGCACCGCATGCAGGACCGGGGCGAGCGCATCATCGTGCGTTTACAAATGAATGCGCAGATGTTACCGGATGTTCCCTCGCGCAACGTGGTTGGCGAGATCGTCGGACGTGAGCTGCCGGAGGAAGTGGTGGTCGTCGGATGTCACATCGATTCGTGGGACGTGGGCCAGGGCGCGATGGATGACGGCGGAGGCTGTGTGGCGGCGTGGGAGGCCGTGCGCCTCATGCACCAACTCGACTTGCGGCCGCGGCGAACCGTACGTGCAGTGTTGTTCACCAACGAAGAGAACGGGTTGCGTGGCGGCAACGGGTATCGAGACGCTCATGCACATGTTCTCGACAAGCATGTTCTTGCAATCGAGTCGGACGGCGGGGTGTTCAAGCCCAGCGGTTTCGGCTTCACCGGATCCGATGAGGCCTTTGCAGTCGTCAGTCAGATCGGAGCAATGCTCGACCGCATCGAAGCTGATTCCATCGTCCGTGGAGGAGGAGGCGCGGACATCGGTCCGATCATGCGGGAAGGTGTGCCGGGTATGGGACTGCGGGTGGACGGCACGAAGTACTTCTGGTATCACCACACCGATGCCGACACCATCGACAAACTGGATCCGTTGGAGATGGGTCTCAGTGTCGCCGCAATGGCGGTCATGGCGTATGTCGTTGCGGATCTACCGGAGGCGCTGCCGCGCTGAAGCGGCGCCCGGCTGCCAGCGGCCGGCTGCCGGCTAGATCAACTGCAGTGTTGTACCCGCAGCGATCGACTTCTTCAGTTCTTAAGCCTCGGTCGCGGGTCGCTATGACGTGACTTCTCTGCCTTCTTCGTAACACTCATGATTTTCGTCGCTGGCAGCTGGCCGCATTCTTCTCGCAACAACTAACAACTCTACAACCTCCCCCCACAGAACTTGCAATGCACGGCGTCGGGATCGTGCCCCTCCGCGATGCAGTGCGGGCACGCCTGGGTCGAGATGGGCTGGCGACTAACTCGGCTCAACTCGACGGTGATGATCCCGGTGGGAACAGCGATGATTGCGTACCCGATGATCATGATGACGGACGCCAGGGCCTGCCCCCACACGGTCTGCGGAGCGATGTCGCCATATCCCACCGTCGTGAGCGTCACGATCGCCCAGTACATGCTCAACGGAATACTGGTGAAACCGTTTTCGGCGCCCTCCACCAGATAGATCATCGATCCGAGGATCGTGACTAGCGTGATGACCGTGGCGAGAAAGACGGTGATCTTGTAGCGGCTCGCACGGAGCGCCCGCCACAGAACCCTCGCTCCCTCCAGATGGTGCGCCAGCTTGAGCACCCGAAAGATCCGTAACAGGCGAAGCGCCCGCACGGCGAGGAGCGCCTGCCCGCCGGGGATGATGAGGCTCAGATACGTAGGGACGATGGCCACTAGGTCCACCACACCGAAAAAGCTCCAGGCGTACTTCGAAGGCCGCGTGACGCTGGTGAGCCGCAGGAGATACTCGACCGTGAAGACGATCGTGAATGTCCACTCGGCCGCGCGCAGCACCGTGCCATACGAGGCGCTGAACGTCTGGACGCTCTCGAGCATGACGGTGAGAGTGCTCAAGACGATCATCCAGATGAGACCGACGTCGAACGCCTTACCTAGCGGGGTGTCCGCCTCGAAGATGACCTCGTGGACTCTGTGCCGCCAACCAGTGGGCGGTCGGTTGGTTTCGGTCATGATCGGCTGCCGTTTAATGGTGTGGTCCGTGCCGCAGTTCGGCTCACGATGACAAAGAGCTTAGAGGCTGTGTGTGGCAGTAGGGGCAGATGGGGCAGCAACAAAAGACGCACATTGTCTTCTGCCCCCTCTGCCCCCTTTGCCCCCTCTGCCTCCTCTCCCTATTCCACCACCACCTTGGGTAGACCGGGATTCAGGTGCATCAGCACATCGTACACCGAGCCGCCCATGCTCTCCGCCAGCGTGTTGGGCTGGAGTGCCGGATGGTCGGAGCCCACGAATGTCGCAGTGTCCCCGAGCTGCACGGTCTGCTCGGCGCCGACCTCGACGATCGAATGGCTCGCGCTCACCGCCCCGATCACGGGATAGAGACGCCCGCCGATCAATACGCGGCCCCCCTCTACGGCTCGACGGGGATACCCGTCGACGTGTCCCACCGGTAACGTCGCAGTCCACGTCGGGCGATCTGCGACGTAGTTCCGCCCATAACTCACGCTGTCACCCTCGCGCATACGCTCGACACGCACCACGCGCGCCTTGAGTGCAAAGGCGGGCCGCAGCTCGCCCTTTTGGCGTTCTACCTCTGGCTCTGACGGGTAGCCTCCGTAGAGAGCTATGCCCGGGCGCACCAGGTCGAGATGTGCCTCCGGAAGGTGGAAGACACCGTTCGACGACGCTGCGTGCACCCTTCCCGGATCCACACCGCGACGTTGTGCCTCCGCGACGAAGCTGGTGAAGCGCTCGAGCTGCACCAGATCGAACTCCCTCTCCTCCGTGAACGCCATGAAGGTGCCCTCGATCTTCACATCATCCCGCGCGGCCAGATCGGTGATCCAGGGAAGCGCCCGGTGATATGGCATCCCCATGCGCCCCATCCCTGTGTCCAGATAGACATGGCCGGCCACGGCCCGCCCGAACCTCCGGGCGAGAGGCGCCACGCGACGCGCTGCGTCATCAGTGTAGAAGCTCAGCTGGATGTCTCGCGAGACCAATTCGGGGCCGTCTGTTTCGGAGAACATCCCCATGAGGAGAACAGGTTTACTGATGCCGGCGTCTCGCAGAGCAATGGCGGCTTCGGCCTTGACGACGGCGAAGCCGGAGATCTCGGGAAAGGATTCCAGAATCGGTCCCGCCGTGTCGAGTCCCAGGCCGTAGGCGTTGTTCTTGACGACTGCCATGATGGGGCGGCCGCTGGCAAGACGGCTCACCTCCTGCACGTTGTGCCGCAGGGCCGCAGAGTCGATCTCTAGCCAGGGATCAAAGCGATCGGGATCGATTGGCGCACGCTCCATCGATATCCGAGGAGCGACGTGGGGTTTGCCCAGCGCGACGGCGGCCGTGCCGGCCACGAAGGCACGCCTGGAGATGTCCATAGAAAACGCTCCGATCCAATGGTCTGCGATGAGGCGTCAGGGGAGTCCGATTGGCGGCAAGATAGGTAGGTGTGGCGAGCCGGCGCCAGATGCTCCGACGGGCACGGCGCATTATTGTTGGTCCAATTGGGGAACGTTCCTGAGAGGGAGAAGTCATGTCCGGCGTACCCGACATCCTGGAGCCCGAGCTAGCCAACTACATCCGCCAGTTCGAGGAGGCAAAGACGGCCGGTCCTCGACGAGGCGATCGAGCAGGGACGGGAGGGTGGGGTGACCGGGCGGGGTCCCTTTCGCCACGGATTCATCATCAACCAGATCATTCGTTCCATGGAGCCGCCCCCCACGTGGAGGGCGTCCGCTCCAGCCTTGCTCCGGCCCAGGCCCAATCCCGCGGCTGAGCAGCTGCTACCCAGATTCCTCCAGGGGCAGGACGCCCTGATGCAACGGGTGAGAGCGACTAGCGGTCTTCACCTGGCCCGCATCAGGATCACGTCACCCGCAAGCCGCTTCTTCAGAATGAGTCTCGGTCAGTGTTTCGGCATGCTGGCGGCACACCAGCGACGGCACCTGTGGCAGGCCCGAGGGGTGCGGGATACGGACGGGTTTCCGAGCGGAGAAGTGAGAAGTGAGAAGTGAGGACGAGTTTTCGATACGAGCGGGCAGCTGGTCGCCGGCAGCTGGCTGCGGGAGGGGGTACGCTCCACGCCGCATTGGGAGTCTTTGACGTCCGCCCTTCGGGCAGGTACCCTCTGAGGTGCTGGCACAGGTGGTGAACTACGTTCCCGGATCGATAAGTGGTTCGGGGAGGGGACGACGATAGGACGGATGTTAGTGCGACGCATTTTGTGGCTTGTTGTAGTCGTACTCGGCTCTGGATGGGCCAGTGCTTGCGGTGGTGGTGGGGCGCCACCCGGCGCACCCAACACCGCGGATACCCCCGCGGTCGGCACGTCGGGCATGGTCAGCACCGCTCATGCATTGGCCACAGAGGTGGGGCTCGACATCCTTCAGGCCGGCGGCAACGCGTTTGATGCTGCGGTGGCAGTGGCCGCCGCCCTGAACGTCGTGGAACCGATGATGTCGGGCATCGGGGGCTACGGGACGATCCTGACCTGGCACTCGCAGAGCAACCGCGTCCGGTTTCTCAACCCAAGCGGCCGGATTCCGGCCGGCGTGGATTCTGACGCCTTTCGTCCACCTACTCCCAATTACCTGGAGAACCGCCGCGGGGCCAAAGCGGTCTCGACACCAGGAAACGTGAACGCCTGGGAGGCTCTCTCTACCGAGTACGGGTCGCTGGAATGGGCGAGCCTGCTCGAGCCGGCGATCCGGCTCGCAGAGGAGGGGTTTGAGGTTGACGAGCGAACGGCTCGCATGATCTCGCGAGCGTTCGACGACTTCCCGGAGCATGCCAAAGCGTTCTACGGTGCCAACGGAACGCCGCTCGATAGCGGAGACCGTTTGGTCCAGCAGGATCTTGCCCGATCGCTGCGTCTGATTGCCGACGAGGGCGCCCGGGTCGTCTACGGAGGGGAGTTGGGGCAAGCTATCGATCGGGCCATGCGTGAGGCGGGTGGGTTTCTCGCGCTCGAGGACCTGGAGCAAAACGAGGCAGAATGGTCGCGCCACGTGTTCATCGAATATCGGGGCTACCAGGTCGTCACGGCGGGCCCGCCGGCCAACGCCTTCCCCGCTCTCGTCCGCCTCGGGATCATGAGCCGCTTCGTCCCGCAGGAGCTTGGGCACAACAGTGCGGACTACCTCCATCACTTCGCTGAAGCTACGAAGCACGCATACTGGACGCGGCTCAGGTGGGCCAGGGATCCTGACGTTCACAGCCCGATCCTCGCTCTTCGCATGTTGCTCTCGGACGAGTACCTCGATGCGCAGGCCGAGGGAATTGATCCCGAGAGAGCCAAGAGGTTCAGGCCTCCCTCCCGATTTCCGGGGGGGGGTGGCGACGGCAACACGACACATTTCGTGATAGCGGACCGCTGGGGGAACGTGGTATCGGCCACACAGACCCTCGGAAACGCCTTCGGCAGTCGCATCATGCCCGAGGGAACGGGCATTTGGCTCAACAACTCGCTGGCCTACTCGACGTTTGAGCCCAAGGGGAACCCCATGGACGCACACGCCGGCCGGCGGAAGCTCTCGGGTGACGTGCCGGTGATCGTGTTCCGCAGGGGACGGCCGTGGATCGCCCTTGGCACACCGGGCGGCCACACGATCGGGCAGACGGTGCCGCAGATGCTAATGAACGTCATCGATTTCGGGATGGACATCCAGCAGGCGATTTCGGCGGGCCGCATCAGCTTTGTCGAGCCCGATTTGATTGCCGTTGAGCGGAGGATCCCCGAGGAGGTGCACCGAGCCTTGGAGGCCAAGGGGCACAAGTTGCGAGCGGTGGACGGGCTGGGAAACGCTCATGGATTGACGATCGAGTACAACCGGCGCGGGGAGCCCGTGAGGTTCGCGGGCGCGGCGGACCCGCGCGGAGTCGGGGTGGCGAAGGGATATTGAGGAGCTCGTGTCGGGCTTCTGTGCGTTGACTCACGGCTCGGCGCAGTGTCAGGCACTACACTCGCGCAAAGGTAAACCTTAATTTTGGTTCTGCGTTCTTTGATGCAGGATCGCTCCAGCCGGGCGGAAGCTCGCGCTCGGACATAAATGATGTCAGATTCGCTGGGCTGCGATTGGCTCGCAAATCCTTTAACGACGCGGAACCTGGCACTCCTCAGATTGGACGAATTCGACTGCCGGTCGGGCGGCGGACTAGGAGGTAATTGAATGTTCCCCTACTCCCTTGGCGTGCTGACGCTGCTACAGGGGCTGTATTCGTTACTCTGGATCGCGATTCTGTTGGATTGGGGGTCGCCGACCCTCGATCTGCGACTGCTGCCCGATATGACGACGGCGCATGTGATTGGCGTAACGGTGGTGATGATTACGATCTCCTTCCCTGTTGGCGTCATGATGCATACGCTGTCTCGTAACCTCTTTCGCAAGCAGAAAGACCAGTGGGCGATGGACGTGTTGTTGAGCCCGGCGGTGATACGCCGCTTTGAAGGGCTGAACTTTCAGCCGCCCGGAGGGGTGGCGACGCTAGAGGAGATCCAGCAAGCCGATGGGTTTGCCAAGATCCGCAAAGCGGGTCAGTTCATGCACACCATCCACTATGAGATCATGCAGCGTGCGCCTCAGCTCTATCGGACGATCCAGGTCTATAGGGACCAGTACCAGCTGGCCCGGGGATTCATCCTTTCCTCGGTAGTGCTGGCGATCGTGTTGCCGTTCTGGGGTCCGATCATCACGCTGGAGGCGGGGTATATCGGCCCGTTTCCCCTGATCGGCTTTCAGTTGTTTCTCCTGAGCTTGCTCTTTGCCTGTGTTTCCTTTCTCGCGTTCCGGGAACGCTCGTATCGCTACATTGCTGCGCAACTCATGGGTTTCATGACGCTGGAATCGAGGCCCAATTAATCCTGACGCCAGCTGGGAGGGGAGGGGGGGCGGGGGCGGCAGCTGCTGCCTGCCCCCCCCTCCCCGAACACCACTAGCAGTGTTGCGCATAAGCCCATCAAAGATCACGCTGCAGGCCTCGCCACCATCGCGTGATTGCTCGATCACCTGCCGCAGGCGACGACCCAGCAGCCGGCGGCACGGGTGAAAGCCGAGACGATGATTCCCGAGAGCAAGCTCGCTAACGTGTTCCACGAACGCCGCCACCGCCGCAACGTGCGTGTGCTGGTCAAGTACACCTTGTTTGTGGCGTCGGACAGCCTCACAGAGCCTTGAAATACGTCAGCTTGACCACTCCGGTTCGGCGACCACCTTAATTCGAGCGGCGGGCCAATGGCATCAATACTTCGCGTCTGGAGTGACCTGGATGTCGGACGCCACAAGGCCGAGTTCTATCGGATGTGGCACTTGGGCTATAGGGCCGGGCTATCCCACATTGAAGTTCTCACGCAGATGGGAGATTTCCGTCGTTCACACACGGTGCACAAGTTGCGCGACGTGCTGGTCCGAGGCACTCAGCGGCGGCAGCCGATTGAACGAACGCTCCAGGGACGTGACGAGCTCGTGGTGCCGTTCGAGGCCGCTCTGTTGGAACTAGGTGAGGAGACGGGCCAGCTAGAGGACGTCTTCAAGTTACTCGCCGACTACTTCGAAGCCGAACACCGCATGATGCTACGGGTGAAGGGACAGCTGGCATATCCCATGGCTGCCGCGGTGGCCGCAATCTTCATCGCCCCGTTCCCGGTACTCTTTTTCGGTGATGCTCTGCGATACATCGCGGTGGTGGTGTCGGAGCTCATCGCCGTGCTGATTTTCGGCGGCGCCCTCCTCGCGGCGGCAGCTCGCTCGTACGGGGGCCGGCTGGAGTTCGTGGTAGGCAGGTTCTGTCGAGCCGCTGCGCTCGCAGTCGAAGCGGGCCTATCTCTCGACCGTGTCGCTGAGTTGGCCGTCGCTGCTGCGGCACACCCGGTGCTCACGGCCCACCTGAAGCGAATGCCGCGACGCCAATGGATGGGGCAGCCGCTTGCCCAAACGTTTGCCGGTACTCGGGTGTTGCCTCGAGAAGTCGTGGCGGCGTTGGAGGTGGCAGACGCCAGCGGCAACTACGGAGATACGCTGCGCAAACTGGCCGATCTGTATGACGGAGGCTATGGGCGGGCCGCTCCGGTGTAGCTAAAGCTGGTTGCCCCCAGTTGCAGGGTACAGGTGATCCACGACACGGTTGGCCGTGCCCCGAAACCCGTATTATCGCTGCGGTTTCGTCGCATGCCGGGCAGTGACCGGCTCCAACCGCGGGAGATTCCTTGTCAGCTGGTCCAGAGTTGAAAGAAGAGCGTGGGGCCCAGACGCAGCACGCGCTGCGGCTCGCAGGATATTCGTTCTTGATCCTCTTCTTCGAGTTGGCGCTGATTCGCTACGTCCCGGGCTACGTGCGAATCGTCGGCTTCTACGTCAACTTCATCTTGATCGCCACCTTCCTTGGCATGAGCGTCGGATTGCTACGTAGCGACAACGCCGCTCAACTTCGCTGGATGGGGCCGGTCGCCGTTGTGGTGCTCCTTGCCGTCGTCAAATACTTCTCCAATATCCGCATCGAGCCCCCGCAAGATCCGAATCACTTTCTCTGGGGCGGTGCGAGCGGTATCTCGGACAACGTCCGGCGGATGGGCGTGTTGCCCGTGGCATTGCTGATGTTTGCCCTGAGCAGCGCCGTGTTCGTTCCATTGGGCGCGCTCTTGGGGCGGGAGTTCCGTCGCTTCGAGCCCCTACACGCATATTCCATTGATATTGCGGGCAGCCTGCTGGGCATTCTCACCTTTGCCTATCTGAGCTGGACACGCACATCGCCGGTAATTTGGTTCGCCGTAGGTTTTGTGGTATGGATCGTTCTGTCTCTGGAGCGCGCGCGGTTTGCGGCAACGCTCATTCCCGTTACCGCGTTGGCCCTCGGGCTCGTTCAGTGGACGGCGGGACCGTGGGTGGAGTTCTGGTCGCCGTACTACCGTGTCAACGTCTTGCGTTCCGCCGACCGGCACGTCGTCGCAGTGAATGGAGCGTTTCATCAATATGTGGCCAATCTCGATCCTGCCGGTCGTGTGGCGGACGAGCGAATGAGCAACATCCGGCGCGACTATATACGGCCCTATAGCTTCATCGAGCGACCCGACACCGCACTGGTTGTTGGGGCGGGAACGGGAAACGACGTCGCCATCCTGCTACAAGTTGGCGCGCAATACATCGACGCCGTCGAAATCGATCCAGTCATCTTGGATCTTGGGCGTGTCATGCACTTCCAGGAACCGTATGACGATCCTCGCGTGAATGCGATTACGAATGATGCACGAGCGTTCCTGCGAAACACCGATCGCGAATACGATGTAATCGTGTTCGGCACGTTGGATAGTCATACACAGCTGGCGGGGATGGGGTCGCTGCGGCTCGACAACTACGTGTATACGCGAGAGTCGTTCCAGGCGGCGGCTGACCACCTCAAACCGGGTGGTACGCTCATTGCTTACCATTTCTCACAAGATCCATTCATCGCCGCCAAGATTCGGCAGATGCTCGAGGACGCGTTCGGGCAAACGCCGGTCATGATCTACGATTCCATCCCAACCTTCTTCAACATGACATTCGTGGCGGGAGCCACGAGTGACGCGGCTCCTTCCGTGGGGGCGGTGCCGGCCGGCGCCAGAGCTCCGGCCGAGACACCGGTCGATGATTGGCCCTACCTGTACCTGCGCCATCGAACTGTGCCGACGCATTATCTGCAGACGCTCTTCGGCATCCTGGCCATTGCCGTTGCCGCCATCGCCGCCGCGGCGTGGAAGCCGCTCATGCGGGATGAGGGCCTCGACGGCATGATGTTCTTCATGGGAGCGGGGTTCCTACTCGTCGAGACCAAGAGCGTGACGGAGATGTCGCTGCTCTTCGGATCCACGTGGGTCGTCAATGTCTTGGTTTTCTCGTCGATCCTGGTCGTCATCCTCATGGCGAACCTGCTCGTGATCAAGCGACCGCCCCGTGACACCGGGAAGTTGTTTGTCGGCCTCTTCGTAGCGCTCGTCTTGGCGTACCTCGTGCCTGTGCGGGATCTCCTGTGGCTGGGCACCGCTGGAAAATGGGTGGTGGGCGGCGTCATGGTGGCGCTCCCGATCTTCTTTGCGGCGATCATCTTTGCGGCGCTGTTCCGGCAGCGTGCCAACGCCAGCCGGGCCCTCGCCTTCAACGTGATGGGTGCAGTGGTGGGAGGGTTGCTGGAGTACTCCTCGATGATCGTAGGGATCAAAGCGCTCTATCTCGTTGCCGCGCTCGCCTATCTCGGCGCTTGGCTGACCACCCGCCGCTCGGTGGCGGGTACAATGAGTGCTGTGGTCCGATAGCAGGTCGTTGTAGCTCTACCGCCACAACCCAGCCGCGCACCACCGCCTGTCCGTCATTAGGTCGACACTGTCGCACCCTGGTAAAGCCCCGTGTGGGCCGGTACAGCTAATCCCGCACGCGATAGGGGGATATGAGCCGGGACATTGAACGGGTACCTCGGGGGCGAGCTCCCGTTGATCCCTCTGGCGGAGCAGCTTGGCTGGTGTAACCCGTTATGGGTTATGCCGTTACGAGACAATACCCCTCGGTGGCTGGCACCTTTCTTGCCCTCCGTCTCTCCGACCGACACATTCTATGATTCTATGTCCATGATCCCTGTTCATCGCCGACCGTTGATTTTGGCGGCCGGGGTTGCGGCCGCCGCCGTGGCCCTTAGCTGCGCAGAAAACGCGGGCGGACCCGAACCGTTCCGTTCGGGTTACGTCGCTCTTGCCCCGAGATTCACAGCCGCCAACGCGGACATTGTGGAGATCACTCAACTCCACATCGTCCTGACCCGGGTGGACAACGAAACGGTTGCGCTGGATACGGTCATAACGGTTTCGCCGGACGCTGATTCGGTGGACCTGGCCCTACCCGTGCCGATCGTATCGCAGTCGGACCTCTTCGTGATGACGGTCGAGTTCCTCACGCCGGCGGGTGACGTCGCGTTCTCAGGGGGGCCGGTCGAGGTCAGCCCCAGCGAGGACGAAGCTGCAGCGGCTGTTCCGGTGGAGCTCGAGATCGAGTACGTGGGAGTCGGTGCAGAGGCGGTGGAGGTCGAGATCCTGACTCAGGTCGCTTGGGTGAGGCTGGGGGAGACCATAACGCTCGAGGCGGCTGCCTACGACGCCAACGAGGCTGTGCTCGAGGGCACGCCCATCGCATGGAACTCGCTCGATCCGTTGCACGCATCCGTGCCAGATCCTGCGGTAGGGGAGGTGCTGGGAGGCTCCGAGCCTGGTACCGCCCGCATCGTCGCATCATTGCTCACCGGCCAGGCAGATACTGTGGACGTCATCGTAATAGGCGA
>JBDHDY010000142.1:0-7878 GCA_039591275.1 Gemmatimonadota bacterium
GCCCCGAAGGGGGCCCGTTTGTGCCAAGACTGTAGTTGTAGGGAGGAACAGAGTGGCGAACCACGAGAGGCGAAGAGCTGAAATCGATCCCATCGCGGAGACTCCAAGCGGTCAGCGCAGAGGACCCTAGTTTGGGTCCGGGTCGCAGGGCCCGAGGGACGGGGTGTGATAGAATCCCGACTGCAGATACATCCCATCTCCACCCCGACACCTGCCCGCGTCCCTTTGACTGATAACCCTTCTATGTCACGGCGTTCCCCGAACGGGTCCTCCGGGTCGCAGGGCCTCGTTCAGCTTGCCAGCGTCGACCACGACCACTCCGTTTACGAGGACGTAGTGGAATCCCTCCGAGTACTGAGCCGGATCCTGGTATGTTGCGCGCTCGCGCACCCGGTCCGCATCGAACACGACGATGTCGGCGTCGGCTCCCTGCGACAGCCTCCCCTTACGTCGCATGATGGGTGCCGCTTGCACGAGGCGCTGTGCCGGCATGTAGCTCATGCGCCGGATCGCGTCCATCAGCGAGAGATGTCCCTCTTCGCGCACGTACATTCGGAGAATCTTTCCGTAAGTCCCGGCGCCTCGCGGGTGTCCACGCCCATCGGAGATTCCCCCATCGCTTCCCACCATCACGTAGGGGCTCGTCAGCGCCATCACGTTGCCCTGCTTTGGCACAAAGTAGATGATTACCCATGTAGGCACGTCATCCTCTCGGTAGCGCCGAAAGGTTTCCTCCGTGAGCCGTTCCCCAGTGGACACCAGTTCGATATCGCCGTAGGAAATCTGCATGCGCTCTTGCCAACCTGGATCGAACACAGCCGACTCGAGGCCAGTCGAACCGGCCTCCCACGGGTACGCATCTGCTGTGACATCCACTCCGTGTGATTGTGCACCCGCGATGAGCTTGAGGGAGATGTCCATCTCATGGCCCGCGACGGAGTTGATGTGAACGATTTGCGCAGATGCGCCGGTGGCCGCCGCGTTAGCGATGACCTCCTGAACTGCCTTTGCGCTGTTTTCGGGTGGGCGCGGCCCGAGAAAGCGGATGTGAAGATGGCAGGGCACGCCCGTCTCGGCACAGACGCGGAAGAGCTCGAACACCTCGGCTGCCGACGCCCCGGGAACATATTGCACGCCAAACCCGATGCCGACTGCTCCTTCACGGATTGCCCGCTTTGCGAGCGACACCATCTCTCCGATCTGGGAGGGTGTGGCAGCGGCATTGCGGTCCTCGAGGCCGACCGCGGAGCGCAATGCGGCATGACCGACGGTCGTGCCGTAGTTGACTATGCGTCCCTCGCCTGCGAGAGATTCGTACCAGCTTCCTACCTCCACTGGCCCACCGTGCATCCGAAGGATGGTCGTCACACCATCTGTGACCTTGTAGCGGTTGCCTTCGTTGGAGAAACCGCCGCTCAAAATGTCAATAAAACCCGGAGCGACAACCAATCCAGCGGCGTCGATCACACGCCGCCCATCCAAGGTGGCATCGGTCACGACGACGATGCGGTCGCCCGTAATGCCCACGTTGGCGACTCCGTCGAACCCAGTCTCGGGGTCCATCACCCGCCCGCCCCGGATCACGATGTCGTAGGGCTCTTGCGGTTGAGCCGTAGCCGCGTGGCTAGTAAGGACAGCAAGCAGAGTTGCAGTCCTCATCCAGTTCACTCCCCGCGAACCTGTGTTTTTTTTCACTAGTCACCCCCACGTTGTGGGTCAACGTCGCTTGTAGCTAACTGCTAATTACTAAGAGCTAACAGCTAACATCTCACCGGTTGAACAGGAAATAATCGTGGATTGCCCGAGCGATATGCGCGATGGCGAGCTCTCGCTGCGGTACCTCCAGTTCCGACTCCTTGACGAGCACGACGGTGACAACGTGACCGGCGCTGTTGGGAAGCGTGACGATGCCGACATCGTTTGTCGTTCCGCCGATCGTACCCGTTTTGTGGGCGACCTCCGTCTCCGGGTGTAACAGGCCCTTGATGCGGCCCCTGCCGGTCGTGCTTCGCCGCATGATATCCAGCAACAACTCAGAACTCTCCTCGCTGAGAAACTCCTTGCGCCAAACACCCGCGAGAAGATCGGCCATGGCATCCGGTGTTGCTGTATCTCGCAGATCTCGATCGAACTGTCGTGCTGCCGACTCTCGCTCCCCGTCGGAAACGCTGTCAGCCAGCTCGGTGAACTCGTCGAGCGTCACCTCCCCATTCCGGGGTAGTCCGTCGACGCCGATCCAGTCTCCGATCAGATGTACCGTTGGTCTACTTACGTCGATGCCGTGTATGCCCAGCTCCCGCATGCGGGCTGTGACGACTTCACCGCCGCCTGCGGCGGCGAGCACCATGTCCGTCGCCGAGTTATCGCTGATCAGAAGCATTAGCTCTGTGAGATTCCGGAGCGACAGAATGACCCCGGGGTCGTCAAACAGTCGAGACAGGGTCCCGCTTCCCGGATGGAGATCCACCTGGCGGACTTCTATCATGGAGTCCAGGTCGATCTCCCCCCGGTCAACCCGGGTGAGGAGCTGAACGGCGATTGGGACCTTGTACGTGCTGGCCATGCCGAAGTGCTCTTCGCCGTTGTGTGACAAGCGACGTCCTGTCTCGAGGTGGATGGCCGCCACGCCAACCGATCCCCCCGCGAGCTCCGCGAGCCGCACTACTTCCGCTTTCAAATGCTGCAGATTTGGATCAGTCTGCGCGTCAAGCGACGTGGCGGGCAGGGCGACTGCAAGGCACATGTAGGTAGAAGCGAGCAACTTACTGCGTCCGGTCATGAGCTGTGCTCCCGTAGATTTTGAGGCCGCGAATGAACGCGGATAAATGTGGTTCTTTGTGAGGTGCCCAGCTCGCCCCGGCGGCCAGCTCCCAGCTGCCGGCTTCCCCTCCTGCCCCTACTGCCCCCGCACCCTTCTCACTTCTCACCTCTCACTAACCTGCCACCGTCTCCGAGCGAACCGTCAGGTCGTCCACCAGATCGACGTTTACGGTCACGCCAATGCCCGGCGCGTCGCGTGGCACGGATACCATTCCTTGCTCACTCATTGTCCATTCCGGTGTGACTATGTCACGCTCCCAATACCGAGCGCTTGGGCTGAGATCGCCCGGGAGGGTGAAGTTGGGCAGCGATGCCAACGCCACGTTGTAGGCTCTTCCGACCCCGCTTTCCAACATCCCGCCGCACCACACAGGCACCTCGTGGTGAGCGCAGAGGTCGTGGATGTCCTTGGACACGGCAAAACCGCCCACGCGTCCAGGCTTGATGTTGACGATCTTCCCGCTGCCCAGGGCAATCATGTCTCGTGCCTTTGCGACGGTCGTGATGGATTCGTCGAGGCAGATCGGTGTCTCGAGCCGTCGTTGGAGCTCGGCGTGTTGCACGACGTCATCCCAGTCAAGCGGCTGCTCAATCATCAGGAGGTCGAAATCGTCCAGTTGCACCAGGTGGTCGAAGTCGTCGCTGGAATATGCATTGTTGGCGTCGGCCATCAGCGAAACGGTTGGGCCCAGCGCATCGCGAACCGCTGCCAGGTAGGGCATGTCAGCGCCGGGTTGGATCTTGATCTTGATCTTGCGATAACCCGCTTCATGTGCGCTGCGTGCTTTCTCCACCAAGGCAGTGGGGCTCGACTGGATGCCGAGTGATATCCCCGTGGCGATCTCCGTCCGTGTCCCACCAATGCGTTCGGACAGGCTCACGTGTCGCTGCTCCGCCTCGAGAGCCCACATACCCATCTCCACTGCAGCCTTCGCCATGTTGTGACCCCGGAAATCCCGCTCCAGGGCATCATGCACATGCGCTGCTTGCTCGAAGGTTACGCCGAGCACGCGCGGCGCAACCCATTGAGGGATGGCCACCCACGCCGTGTCAATGGTTTCGGGCGAGTAGTTGGGTTGTTCCCCCGCAACGCACTCTGACCACGCCGTGCTACCATCCGCATCAAGAAGCTCGAGGAGAAGCACCCTGCGAGTGCTCACTGTCCCCGAAGAGATCTTGAATGGTTCCCGCAGCGGTAAGTGGATTTCGCGTAGGGTAAGGCGTTCGATTCTCACAGCGTAGTCCGTAATTGCTAGTGTTTAGCGCAACGTAGGATGGTAGGGATTGTGCGAGGCATCCGGTCCGAAGCCGGAATTAGCACTCCCCGCCTCACCGCGTGGCGACGCGACAATTCTATTGCATGGACCGTCAGGGAGCCATGGCCTGTCCCGATCTCTATGCTAATTCCGGGGGGATTCCTTGCACGCTCGGTAGGAAGACTTTGAATGCTGCACCACCTTCCCGGGCCTGATCGACCCACGCAATGCCACCCAAGTCGTACGCCGCACGCTGGACGATGGCAAGACCCAACCCCGTTCCTTTCCCGGCGTCCTTCGTCGTGTAGAAGGGCTCAAAAATGTGCTCCACGTGTTCCTCGGGGACACCGGCACCAGAGTCAGCCACGTAGATCAACACCCCAGGGCTCCCCGGTAACAGCTCGGGGCGCCAGGGTCTCCGTACGCGTGGGCGTGTGTGGACAGGCCCTTCACGGGCATCGCCCCTCCGGCGCAGTGCGTATCCCAATGGTCGATAGTGCGCCGAAAGCGTTCCCACCGTGATCGACCCCCCGGGGGTGGCATCCACGGCATTCATGATCAGATTGACCATCAACTGCTCGAGAGTGTGGACCTGCGCGACGATGTGTGGCAGTTCAGGGTCACGCTCCACCACCACGGTGATATTCTTCAACACACCCTGCTGAGTCAGGAGATCGATCGCGGCTTGCGCAACGGCTCCCATATTGACCTCGGTCAGGGAGTCTCGCCTAGTGCGGCCGGAGTCCAGCAAGCCTCGGACGATGCGATCAATCCTGTCGATCTCCCGCGTGAGCGCCTGGATGATTTCCGGATCGGGCTCGCCCTGTTCTAGCACCGCCAAGTATGTCTTCATGGCCCCCAAGGGATTCCCGATCTCGTGAGCAATCCCAGCGGCCATTCTGCCGATTGCGGCCAACTGCTCGGCTCGTGCGAACTGTCTCTGGACGTCTGCCACGTGTTCGGTCATGCTGTTGAATCGGTCAGCCAAGACGGCAAATTCGCGACTACCGGAGTGTGGAGTGCGGTGAGTAGGGTTGCCAGCGGCGAGGGCGTTGGCGGTCTTGGTCAGTGATTCAAGCGGGGCGATGACCAGCTTGCGAACCAGATGTATTGCGTATGCAAGTGTTGCCGCGGCACCAGCGACGAGCACAAGTGCGAAGGCGAGCACGCCGAGCAGGGGTAGTGCGGGTGCCATCCACACTGAGATTGCCAAAGCGATGCTGAGAGCTACGACAGGTGCTGCCAGGCGGGAGAGGAGTGCTCTCTCGAGACGCGGCTGGGTTCCAGTGGGCTCAGTGGCGCTGTCCCCCCAGACCTCGGCCTCACTGATCCGCGTTTGCTTATTCGCACCCGAGGAGATAAAAACCACGATTGCCTTTATCCAAGTGGAAGCCCTGAACTTGGTACCCCTTTTCCAGGTACCAGAGAAACGCCGTCCTGGTCGTCCTGCGCCAGGCATTGGCGGATTCCATGGAGACGGATTTCACACGCTGGATGTCTCCCGGAATCTCGATCCTGACCGACTCGTGAGCCGGTAATGCGGTTTCGGCCGGCAGGGGCTCGCCTTCGCTGTTGGTATTCACGACCGGCACCTTGCTGAATTCAGGTCGCGGCAAAACCCGGGAGTCGGTCAGTGATTGATCGACCCGCGGGTGGTTGAGATCCCACCGAACGATGAATCGGTCCGTCCCAAGGCCGCTGTGGAGATCGCTTCCCGTGTCGCCACCGTACATCTCGGGGACATACTCGATAGGAATCGCTCCCAGCCGGTTGAAATTTAGGTTTGCGTTACGAGACTCGAGGGGATCGTAAGTCCAGTAAGCGACCTCGACGCCGCGCTCGAGCAAGAGATGACGTTGGTATTCCTTGAGACGTCGTCCCAATCCCGAACCCTGGGCCTCTTCCCGCACCGCCAACATGTGAGACCAGTGCGCCGCTTGGCCGTCTCGGATGCCGGTCAGGCCGAAGATGAATCCGATTAGCCGGCCGTTACCATCGAAGGCGCCCCCTGCAATTCCCCCAACCTTCTGGCTGATCATGAGGATAGTGGAAGGAACGCACTCGGTGAATTCCTGCCCCCAGGTAGCACGCTGGAGCGCCTTGCATTGCTCGTAGTCGTCCAACGAGTGGAATTCACGCAGCGTAATCTCGTGAGGTCCGGTGGGCTGTACGGGCGGTGCCATCAGGATGTTCCCCAGATGCCAAGTCGTGCGGCCGGTCGCACCTGTACGCTACTCCAGAAGGCGGCAATTCGCAAAACCCAGCCATTCATCTTATTACGTGCCCTGACTCGGTCCCTCGGTGCCAGTGGAACCGGCGGGGGCCTGGGCCCGCCCTCGCATCTTCCAGATCCCTATCGTGAGAATCGGCACGACGAAGACGGCAAGGAAGAACCAAGTGATGGTGCCGTATCCCCGGGCAATCAGGCCGATCAATCCGAATCGCGCGATGATTGTCCCGGCGATCAGTAGGCCAAGAGCAACAGCAGGACGGAGAAAGCGTGGCATCGTGTCGTTCCGTTCGCGGAACACGCTGGCAATCCGCTCGTTCACGCCGTGGATCATGCCCGTTCCCGTCTCGATGAGCGTCCCGAAGAGAACAATCTGGAAGACGATCTGGAAGGCTCGTGAGCCCAGGACCTGCAGCAGAAAGTTGGCGGGAACGGCTTGCTCCAGCACCTGCGGATACTGGCCCACCATCGAGAGGTAGAACAAGAAGCCCGGAATGATTGCGATCGGGCCCGCTAGGATTCCGGCCGTAACGGCTTCGCGCCGCGTGTCCACGTGGCGAACGCAAAACAAGAGTGCCGGTATGAGCGAGAGGTTATACCCAGCATAGCTCACTCCACCGATGATCCACCGCGCGCCGGGTGGCTCGCTGGCCATGCTGGAGACGATGTCGCCGCCGAAACTGGTGAGGCACCAAATGAAGAATACGCCGTACACTCCATAGAGCACGAACGACCAGCCGGCTAAGAACTTCTCGATGAGGCCGGTCCCACGAAAAACCAGAAAGCCAATCGCCAGCATCATGCTGACAACGCCCAAGTCATGGGGCAGACCGAAGGATTCCTGCAGGATGGCGCCGGCCGCGGCCGCGATCACCGCCAGCACGAGGAGAAGTTGAGCGACGTAGAGCGGTTCGTAGAGAAACCAGCCCCTGCCGAGCAGGTGCTTGAAGAAGCTGCGATAGTCGTAACTCCGGAACAGCCGCGAGAACTCGAAGCTCGAGGCGCATACCGCGCTCCAGATCGTGGTGGACACTAAGACCATCGCGAGGAGTCCGCCGAGCGGTCCGTATGTGAGGAAGAACTCCGCCAACTCGCGGCCGGTCCCGTAACCCCCGGCGATCACCACCGACTGAAACACGAAACCAGGTAACAAGTACTTCTGGAAGAACGCTGATTTCAACGATTCTCATCCTTTCGCGGTCGCCGGGTCGGCTGGCATCCTGCGGCATGGAGGAGCGGTCGCGGCTCGAACGAGCTTGCGCGCCGAGTATCCGGCTATTGTGGAGACCAACATACTGGATCGGGTCCCACGAAGAACCGCGACGGTAGCGCCGGAAGTCGGGCGCAGTTGGTGAGCATACAATATCACGATGTGGAGGATTGTCCATGTGGGCGACGAGGCAGGAGAGGGCAGAAGGGCAGGAGGGAGAGGAGGGACAGAGGGGGCAGAAGAGGCAGAGGAGCGGTTGCGCTGCGCCGCCGTGCGAGCTAATAGACGCAGAAGAAATCGCCCTCGCAGCGAGGCGTTCGGACCGATATCCGGAGAGTGCAAACATGCGACGTAGCGGATGG
>JBDHDY010000143.1:0-11885 GCA_039591275.1 Gemmatimonadota bacterium
GGGCCACTTTGAGACCCAGTGTGGCGCCTCCCGCGGCGGTGACCAGCCCGGCGGTTCCCCCGCCGATCGCAATCAAATCGTATCGTTCCATGAGTCGGTTCGGACAACGTGAGAAGGTCCGCCGGAGTTCCCCGAAGAGCGACACAATGCTCTGTCGGCGCCGCGGAGCGTCTGCCGTATCAGTAGCCCATGAGCGCCCTGCCGTCAAACCAGCGACGCATCGGACCCGCGCAGACGAGGAAGGGGAGGGATTGGGGGAAGGGGGACTGGATTGGACCAGGCGAGCGCTCACGCACGCGTGACGCTAGTGGATCATTGCGATAGTCATGACCCGGATCAGTTCGGGGTGAGTAGTCCCCAGTAGCTCGCGATATCGAAGCCCACGGGATTGACTTCGTAGTACCGGCCCCTCATGAAGTGTCCCGTGGTTGGAAAGTAGGGAGGGGTGTTACTCATCGCGCACTGGTCATACGAGTAGCGCTTGAGGTATCCCGTCCCGCCCGGTGATCTGATGGTGCCCACCGCACCACGGGTTCGTTGAATGATGCCGCCGGTCAGGTAGAGGCAGCCGCGTCCCCACAGGCGGGTCTCGCAAGGCTCTGCCCTCGTCGCGCCACCGGCGTACTCCTCGACGGTGAAGATGTTCAACGCGAGCATAACGCCGTTGATGAACTCGTCCTTCGTGTCATCGTACGTGAAGTAATTCTGTCCGCTCGCCGGACGGACGGGCGCGTTGATCGTGTTGTCTGCAAGCAGGATGTCGTCGCCGCTGAACACGCCGAGCATGTCGTTGCAGGTACCCGCGCCTGGATTCGTCGCGTACACGAGATCGTCTGCGATGATTATGTCGTCAGTCGCGGCAAGGGTCACCTGACCACGGACGACACCGCTCACCGCCACTTTGCCGTCGACGAAGATCACGCCTTTGAAGGAGGGGTTCATCTCTCGGTTGATCGGGATCAGATACTGAGCGTCGGGCCGTCCTGCCACCAACGGATCAACCGCCCCGGTCCACTGGAGCCACCTGCCAAACAGGTCGGTCGCCTGGAAGCCACCCCAAAGAGAATCCGACCCACCGAGGTAGCAACGCCGGGTGGAGTTGGAGACCGACGCCACCCAGGAATCAGAGCCGCTAGTCGGATGATCGTCCGCCACGACAAACGTGCTTGCGTGATAGTGGCCACAGTTCTCGGAGTTCCGCAGTCCCTGGCGAGAGTAGTCGGCGGGCACGTCAGCCACGACATAACCGGCATTCGTGGATTGGTAAACGCGAATGAAGCCCTCGTTTGCACCATTGACCTGGCCGTCACCGTTGAGGTCGATAGCGACGAACTCAATACGGGTCGTGGCCTGACCCGCCCCTCCGCCCAAGCTGCCCGTGAACGCCGTACTTCCGGCCTCGCCCTGCACTCGCAGTTTGTTTAGATCGGCCGTTTGCGGCATCTCGATGCGTGGCCCATTCTCGGTGTAGCCCTGCGCAAACGTCCCGTATTGGGCGCCCATGACGGTCCTAGCTGTGATTACCGACCCGAGAAACGTGGCTCCCGAGGCATAGATCTTGAGGTAGTCGTTGGTGTGCACAGGGCCCTGGATCTGGTCACCACCTCCGAACGAGATGTTGCTCGGCTCGACGTCGGTGAAGTAGGCGTACTTGGCGAAGCTTTCCTGAACGATCTCGCTTCGACGAACGATCCGGCTGCGGAAATTGTCTTCCACAACCACCACAACGCTTCCGAACACCCCGTACTGCCCCGACGTTTGACCTGTTGGTCCCACATAGATCGACCGTCGAATATTCGGGATCATCGTCCCTGAAGCATCGTAGACAGGGGAACCGCTCTCGAGCGTGAAGTAAAGTGAATCTGGATACAGCGTCTCGTCGCCATTGACGAGGGAGCGCGCCTCCTCCAGGCCGGCGTCTGCCGCGGCAACGAGCATGCCGTGCCGCTCACTGTAGCGGTTGATGATAGTCGCGTTCAGCCCTACAAGGGCTGCGCCAGCCGAGAGAGCCGCAACGGCCAACGTGACCATGAGCACAACAACCAGAGCAATGCCGCGCTCGTCACGAACTAGCTGACCTGAGTACATAGCCATCCCTCCGAGCTACGGGACCGCCACTGGCCCCGCCTCCACAATCTTCGACAGCGACGGTGTACAATCCTGCGCGGCTAGGGCGTACATGAGTGTCTCACCGGATGCCACGGCTCCATCCACATATGTGTATTGCGCACTACCCGAAGGAATACTCAAGAAAGGATCCCCCCACTCCGGGGAGGCAGCCGACCGTCGCCAGATGACGTAACGCACAACGTCACGCTCACCGCCGACTTCGTCGGTTGCCGGATTCCAACTGAGGGTGACAACTGGCTCGCCCGGCCCGGCCCATCCCGACGTCGCAGACAGCGCCGTGCCGAGCAGTGGCCCATCACCGCAGGTGCGCCGGCTCGCCAGGCCGGCGTTGGGCAGACGGATGAGTCGAGTAATGGTCCGCAGTTGCTCACCGGCTCCAACCACCCCGCTCGTCGCCGTGATGTTCACCCGAACGGCGCGCACGCTGTCAACGACCGCCGCCGTTCCCGTGTCACTCGGCGACAGGTGAATTGGCAAGGAGTGAATGAGTGGAAGCACATCGTCCGCGACCGGCACGATAGCGGTAGCACCGCTCACCGATGACGTCACCTGGTAGTATTGCAGGAACGGCTTCCCGGCGGTCTTGAGTAGGTTCCGCGAAACGACCTCCGGCGCGAGCAGGTTCACCCTCCGGTAAAGCACGTAGTCGTTGTCCCGCGACGTGGTCTCGTCTGGTGCGAAGTAGAACGTGATGGTCTCCGCCGGACTATTCACGGTGTTCCCGATCGGGCCGGCCGTGTACGACGTGTCGGGATACCAAAACGTCGTCCCCAGAATTACGTCGCGCTGGGTCACGGTCAGCGCGGAGACCGAACCCGTGGGTGCATCAGGGTCGTAGTACACTGCGAATACGTCGTTCGCCACATTCGTGGTGTAGTTGGCGTTATACGCAACGACGTCCGGCCCGGCGTACAGGAGATACGGTTGGACGTCGGGCACTCCCGCACCAGCCGTTCGTAGGTCGGTCTCCATCATGTTGGCGGCGTAACGCAGGTTCTGAATGATGGTCATCTCGCTTGCGCCACGCGAGAATCCGCGGCTCTGCGCCCGGAAGCTCGACAACGCTCCGCCCAAGACGATGCTGAACACGAGCATCGCAATCAGCATCTCGAGGAGCGACATGCCGCGCTCGCTGGACATCACGGTACCGGTCACGGTGCTGCCACCGTCGCAGACCGGGTGATCGCAGTCACCAGGCCCGGACCGCTGACCGTCACCGTGATCTTCTTGTGGTCCATGGACTGCGCGGAACCACCTACCAGCACGATTTCCGTCGTCCGGATCATTCCGGGAAGGGTGGCAAAGCCCGTTTCCGTCGCCACATAAAGCGAATCGAGGCCGCCATAGTCCGGATCCAACAGGACCAGGTCCAGCCTGTCTGCGGCGAGTTGCAGGGCAGCGCCTCGACGATCCGCCTCCGCGACAGTGTGCATGAACCGCCCCGTCCCTGTAGCCATCCCGAGCACCACTACCGTCAGCAGTACGAGGGCAATGATCACCTCAATCAGAGTGAACCCCTTCCTCCCGTTCATCAGAACCCCCGTCTCCACACGGAATCGAGGTACCGGTACCAGGAAGTCCGCCCCGTCGCACGATCGACCCAGACGAGGCGCGTATCATCTGAGTGCCCACCGTAGGCGGCCTCGCGGCGCGTGGTGAGGTAAAACCCGCCGGCCTCGCTTGCGCTGCCGTTTCGGTGAAACGTCACGGCCTGCATCCCGGCCACCTGTTTCGTGAAGGCGATGACGTCACCACCTAACGGATGAGGAGGGGCCGAGCCGCGTCCGAACACCACCTGGTCTCCGAAAGGCACTCGCCGTTCGCGTTCGCCACCATCGAGCGAACGATCGTTGTTGCCGTCTTCGTGAATCACGAGCGCGAGCCCGGCCGCATCGAGCTTGACGATCACGTCATGTTGTCTCGTGACGGCGAGGCGCTGTGCAGCAAGCAGCGTCGTGCCTACTCCCTGCATGGCCGTCTCGGCCTGGTACCGTGCAATGTCTATCTTCGGGAACGTGATGGCCGCCAGCACCCCGATCACGACAAGCACCGTGACAACCTCGGTGATGGTGAAGCCGCTCCGTCCGCGGAGTTGTGGCCGTGGTGTCTCGCGGCACATATGAAAGGACCTCCTGCACCGGTCGGTCGCGCGATCCCGAGCCGTCCCTCGCCCTACATCCCTCCCGAAGTGTCAAGAAAGCTGGCAGTGCCACGTTTTCTATCACTTGGCGCCAGGAGCATCTGGAGGTGCGCGAACGAACGAGTGGCAAGGCGCATACCAACATCCAACCCATTTGTTGAAGGGTGCTTACATCGTCGGAGGGAGACGCACATCAATGCAAGTCCCTGCACGAGTGCAATCCACTGCAGACAGCGTTATTACCACCGTTGATAGTCTGTCCGCCTTCGCAATACCGACGCGGGTGGAGAACCGCTGCCGTCGTTGGGAGGAGACGCAGCAAGATGGAATAAGGGCTGGGAGGCAAGAGTGCGAGTGGTTACTGCAGCGGCAGGATCAAATCGGCAAACCTTCAAAGGCGAGGGGTAGTGACACCGGAGGAGAACGCAGCCAAATCAAAACGGGCACCTAACTCGCGGTGCCCGTAACTCGGAAGACACTTGCCTCGGCTCAAGGCGGAGGCCGCTCCCACGGCGCCTTTTGCTGGACGGTGTGCGGGTGGTGCGGAGGCGGGCAGCTGTCGCAGGCGTGTCCCTTGCCGGTCGCCTGGACCCTCCGACCCACCAGCTCCACAGGCGCCGACATGGACACGATGGCGGGAGCGGCGTACACGGCACCCTTGGCCAACTTCTTCAAGAACTTCCGTCGGTTTTCTCGGGTCACATCTGACTCCTCGCCACGCCAACAGCGGGCTGCTGCGCCGACCGCGCACGCCCGCTGAGTATCTGCATCACCAGTCGGTCGGCTTCCGCCTCGTTCCAGTCGGGATGCTCCGAGCGGATTGCTTCTGCAATCTCGCGTACGGAGCGCCGGCCGTCAGTGAGGCGGAGCACGGCTCTCTCAAGTTGTGCCCAAGCCTCCAAAATAGGAATCCCATCGGGCGTGAGCAGGATGAGATCCTCCAGGGAGGCCGGCTCTGAGGAGAACTCGTGGCCCCGGAACGTCACCCCCCCGGCTGAGAGGCTCCACGACAGCCAACCCGGAGAGCCATCCGGGAGGGTGTCCAGGCCCACAACGGCATTGAGTGTGGTATCGGGCGGTACCTCGAGAGGCGGATCGCACGGCAGGAACAGGTAGCCCCACGAGGCCAACGCGCCCGGCGCGTTGGACAACCATTCATCAGGAGCGAGTTCCAAGTCGAACCAATAGGCCAGGCCGTGAACCGGCGCCGGACTCGTCAGCCGCCAAGTGGCCTCGCCCGCGAGCACGAATTCTTCCGGCGGCCGATTGAACCACAGCTCCCCAACGACCTCGGGAGCGCCCACCAGATCCTTCGACTCGAGCTTGGTCATGCCGGGAGCATTCACCACATATTCGAGGCTCGGGCTCCAGTCGATGCCGTACGCCAATTCCCCGTCGTCTGGCTCGACTGACAAGGCGTCCAGGTGAGCAGCCTCCGAACTCACTGGTGCCACGCAAATGGTAGCACGACGTGGAATCGTGCGCACATCACCCGTGACGTAGGTTCGATGCACATTGTGAAGTATTCGGAAGACCGATCTGTCTATCAGGCGAGCCGGCATCCCCTCAAAGATGAGCACATCGCAGCGCTCCGGGATCGAAACATGGGGGATCCAACCCCGCACGAATCGCACACGGTCACCATAGCCGGCAGCGGTTCCGATGGTTTTCGCCAGGTGAAGGATCGGGTGCCCGTCAACCGCATAGACTCGACTGGCTCCGGCGTCCGCCGCAAAGAACGCGAACGTGCCAAGACCCGTCCCGACCTCGAGCACGCGATCTCCCGGTTGGACAACTGCGTTGACGGAGCGCTGAAAGGCCTCAATGCGCTCCTTTTGCCGTAACAGGTCTCGATAGTACTTGACACTGCTCACGCCAGAAGGCCCTCGGCGCGAAACCTGGAAAGGGCATTCTCCACATCCGCGACGACATCACCGGGGTCGTCGGATGACTCGAAGGCTTCCCGGATCGCTTCGGCAATGTCCGGTGACGCCGTCTTGCCGTTCAGGTGGGTCCACACCAGGGCGGCGGTGAGATTCAGCACATGCAGCTTGTTGGCAGACGGATCGTACAGCACCCACTCATCATCGAGCTGTCGGAAGACAACATCTTCGCGGGCCGCGGGAAGCTTGGGAGCCTCGTTCGATCCCATGATACCAAGATGACCAACCCAGGACTCAGCGGCAACAGGACCACGCCGGCCGATTGCTCAGCGCAGATGCCTCCATGTCCCCGCGACATTCCGCACGTGACAGACCCACGCCGCAAATGGCGACCGCGCGTCAGGCCAGCGCCAGCGCAGGTGTTCGACGGGAGGCGAGACAGCATCCCTTATCAGTCGTGCGGCTCCAGCAAGGCGATCGATGGTGACCAATCTCCTGCCCAACCGTCGGGGAGTGATCTTGGCATGCTCCGCTTCACTTGCCGCTGCTGCCCACACTAGCCAGTCGGGAAGGTGAAGGGTTTCCTCGAGCCGCCGTGAGCGCCAACCGTTGTCCAGCGGCTCCAGGCCGTGCAGACGGGGCAGTGCCAGGTCGCGCTCCAACACAGCGGCAAGGCACCGCAACGCCCTTAGCACGCCCAGGCTCGACGCTAGTTCGCCTGCGGCTTCTCCCATTCGCTCGTGTTGGCGCCGCCATATCAAGGCAAGGTCCAGGAGTCCTCGGACATGGAGCAGGTCGTGATGAACGAGATGATGCACCAACAGAGCCACATGATGCGGATCGCAAGGAACCAGGAGGGAACCGTTGCTCCGGAGCTTGTTCCACACGTTCTCCGGGAGCAACAGGTCGGACCGGGGGAGCAACCGGTCCACCGGAGCAAACCCCCAGTGAACATCGAGGGCCAACTGTTCCAGAGCGTTTTCGGCAGCACCACGATGGAGAGCGACTCCAACACGTAGGGCGGCCGGCCCGGATTGTAGGGCGTCGGGATCTTCGCGGTATCCCAACGTTTTGATCGCGCGCACCGCCACTTCACGGGCGTCAGGGCGCACATAGAGATCGATGTCTGCCATCTCCCGGTCACCCGGCTCGTACACATCGCCGAGGAGCGCAATTCCCTTCGCAAAGAAGTGGCCTAATCCAGCCGAGGTTAGCGCGTGGGACATCTCCCCCGCAGCGTCAGTGAGCACCTGGCTACGAAGCCGTTGGAACAAGCGCTCCGGACTGGGAGACGCGGCCTCATCCAGGGACGTCACGCGCTGAACGAAGCCGCCGATGCCGAATCGCGTTGCGAGTCGCACAACGCGATGCTCACTGCGGTCGCCCAGCTTCTCGGCCGCCGCGTCCAGTGCAGCGAGGAGACAATCGATCATGCTGTCTGTCACGGCACGTAATCGGCAAGTGCCCGAGCAGCGTCTGCTGCCGACGAGAAACGCACATCGAGCACGCGGACACGCTCAACGAGCTGGGCCAACGTCTGCTGCCGACGAGAAACGCACATCGAGCACGCGGACACGCTCAACGAGCTGGGCCAATCGATGGAAGCTCGTCTGCTCCGGACACCCCGTTTTGAAGCGACTGTGAAGCAGCGCGTTGAGACCGTCGGGACGAGCAACCTCTCGAACGACGAGATCACAATCCGGCTCGAACTGCAGCAACGCTACCAACGAGGCTGGTGTCGGCACTGCCCACCCCTCTGCTCCGGGATCGAACCACGCTTCCTCGGCGCCGTATTTCCAGAATGGGGTGTCTCGCAGCCGCTCTTCCGCAGGATCACCGGGTCGACTTTGAATTGCCTCTTGAATGGGTGGCACAAGCCATCCTCGTCAATCAACACCACGTCGTCACCCAGCACAGGCTTGCCCCCAAGACACCACGTTAAGGCCAAACTCGACTTACCCCGCCCCGAGCCCCCAAGTGCGATGATGGCCTGGTCCCCGTCAACAATCCCTGACGCGTGAAGCTGTACGAAGCGGGAACCCAGAGAGAGGAAGGTCTCCATGAGTGCGAATTCGACGCCCCCTACAACTTCGTCGAGGGTATCGAAGGAAAACGGCGCCGCATGGATGCTCGTCTCCAACTCGAAAGTAGTGCCGAGCCGGGAGAGGACCATCGCGGCTGTGGGAAGATGAGGTGACGCGTCGGCGCCGATCTCGTATGCGGGGAAAAGGCGCCTTACGATCTCACCGAGCTCCTCGTCAGAGGCCACAACCACGACGTGCGCGTCGAAGGCATCGTAACACACTCTCGGACCGCTCTCGGCGGAACCGGCCAGTAGTAAATGCACGTAGTCGCCGGAGTGGCTCACGGGCACCTGCGGCCGCGGGAGGTCCAGACGACACGAGAGGCTTCAGCGATCATGGCTCAAATGTATCAAACGGCCATTGACGGGGCTCGCCGACGACATCATCCCGACAGTTGAGCGCAACCTTCTGAGGTCCATGCGCATCTGTGAATTGAAGCGTTTCGGCCTCGATACAAGGAGGCGCGGTCAAGTCCGACAACAAGGTGGTTGATTGCAGCGGCGGAACCATCTCGAAACGCACTAGGTATTAAGGCACTCAGCGGCGTGTTGGGCTCCTTGCCGCCTGGCAAGGTCTTCGTTGGAGGGGACGAGGCGGGACCTAGCACTGCCCGGCCCAACCGTCGCTCCCGGCGTCCGGTACAAGCTGATCCTCCTCCCGTTCCTCACAGCGGTAGCACGCCTGTTTCAGTTCGAGACGATATCCCCGCGCCGATAACGCCGCCAGGCAACGCAGTGGTTATGAGCGGTGAGGAAAACGACTCACCCTCGCCGCCTGTCGAACGGCTGGGGCATTTCTCCGGCTAGCAGGCTTGCGCTCTATGGTCTTCGGATCGGGGGATGTTACGCGGACTGTTTGAGCACCGTGAACGCGGCGCGTGTCGGCGCTGGCGACGGACTTCGACCGGCGTGCCGGCTACCCAAAACAGACCCCATGCCTCGTCGAGCATCCGGATTGCCAGCAGCCTCACTGCGGGAAATCTGCCCGGGCGCGATACCGAAGCGAACGCTGTCCGGGCCCCGCTAGGGAACCACCTGAAGCGTATATCCCGAGAGATCTTGTTGTGCATATGTGTCTCGCGCGGCGACTTGCTCGAGCACCGCCGTGTACTGGCCTGCCAGTGAAATGTCCGGAACGCCGATGGTAGCCAACACGCCATTCGTCACGTTGCCGACCAATACCACTTTGCGAATCGTCGTGCCGGGCTGAGCCGTGAATATGGTGTAGTTGGACGACGAAACCGAGTTGATCGTGCCCCCGCTGATTGTGAACATCACTCCACCGTCATTCGCATTGGGCGTGGAGAGTTGTAGGCTGAGCGTTCCCGCCGTGGGGACCGGTCCTTCTGGTTCCGTCGGCCCGCCTTGTTCGCTAGCGCAAGAACCGACAGCCAGCGTGAGCAGGAAGCCCAGGCCATTACGAATCTGCCTGCTCATGGACGCTTCTCCTCACCGGGCTGCATCTATCACCGAGATTGTAGACGCCGTCCTGGTTACCCTCGAGATCCATGTATCTCTTTTGACTTTCGGTGAGGCGGCTCGTTCCGAACAACTCGGCGATGGGAGAGTCTGAATCGATGACCGGCGCTTGCACTACCAAGCTGTCGGTCACGTCTTCCGTGAGCCCATTATCCGCACTCACGGTGATCGTTTCCACGTAAGTTCCCACCCGCAACTGGCTGGGATCTCGACTCCAACTAAGCAGGCCAGTTCCAACACCTTGATCGGTCGTCAGCGTCAGCCATGACGGTCCATTGTGACTCGCGGTCCAACTCGTCGTCGCAGCGTTGTCTCCCACCGGCGTCACCGCGGCATGCGCCTCCAGCGGCGTCGTCAATCCAGCCTCCACCGTGTCGACGTGGCTCGTCGGGTCGATGTCCAGGCGTGCGAATTCCGTCCCTTCGATGAACAACACGAAGGAGATGGCACCGCCGGGCGTCACCTCGGAGATGGCGTTCAGGCTGAACCCCGCCGATGTGCCGTCCGCATTCTTGACTGCCGCCGGCGATGTGGTGGACGAGAGTTCCGTAGCACCCATGAACCCCGGCCAGACATCACCCGCGTCACCCCGATTACCGCCCGGCGTCCGCAACTCGTTCAAGCCATCGGCTTGGACCAGAGCCACGCCATGATACGTCCCCGTGTTGACACGGTTGAAGAAACGCCCCGCACTGACTTTGCTGTCGTCGATGTGCCAGATCGCCAGACCACCTCCACAAGCATCAGGAAAATTCAGGCTGCTCCGCCAACAGGTGACCCGTATAAGGGCCGAATCGGAGCGGAGCGGCTGCCGGTTTTCAAGCAGAAAATACTCACCGTTGGGATTGGCACCTTGAACCATCACGGTGTAGGCCGTGCGCGTGGTCGCCACGGGCTCGAGCTCGTAAGAACCACTCGTGTCGGCGTCGACCAGCGTGATCCAGCCAAGGTCGTTCAGCGACCAGGACATCATGCGGGCTGGACTGAACTGCGTGGTCCAGTTTCCACTCCCCATCAGGCCCCAGGAGCCGATGCCCTCGGTGTTGCCATCGGTATCGTAGAGGTCCGGCAGTCCCAACGCGTGACCCAGCTCGTGCGACGACGTTCCGATGGCCAGGGGTCGGGCCTCATTGCATCCGCTTTCCCCCCCGACCGCCGACTGGATCATGTAGTCGCGGACGAGGATCGGGCTGCCTCCAAACCCAACATCGGCTGTGGCGAACGAGCTAGCCAGAACCCAACGGTGGGGCCACACGTGGTTGTTGTCGGGAATAGCGATACACGAACCGGCCACCTCCGACTGATAGAAGGCTACGACGTCTACAAACCCATCGTCATCACCGGAGTTCGGAATGCCGTCCGGGCCGTCGTTGTCGAACTGGGTGAAATCCACGGTGGGATCGGCCTTGCCCAGCGCTTCCTCCAGACCTGCTCGCAATCGATTCTGTGCGTCGGTACTGAAACGACCGTTGCACAGCCCAGTGCCCCGCGGATTAGCGTCGCACGTCCCGGCAATACCCGTGTATTCCTCTTCGACCTGATCCAAGGTCACCCAGGCGTGCACCTGGCCCTGTACGCTGAACAGGCCGCCGGAGATGTCCTCGTAGAACGTGCGCACCGAGAAGGGCATTCCTGCCGCTGGAATCGCTCCGAAGAGCCGCGCCTCGAATTCCGCATTCGGATGGTCCGCGCCGGTGTCGGCATCCTGGAACCGGATGAAGATTGCCGGTACTTGCAACGCACCGGTGAGCGCGGCAGCCGACGCGGTGGCTGCTCTCAGAGCCAGCGGAGCGTTTAACGACCGGAAATCACCCGCTCGCAGCAAGGAAGCTCGATGACGTGAGACGGCCCGGGCCTTTACGCGCCAAGCCCCGTCCGGATGGAAATCGAGCATCTCGCCGTTCGGATCCACCGACATCTCCCACTGCACAGGCTCCTGTGCGCGAGCTGCGGCCGGCACCAGCAGCAAGCAGGAGCCCAACAGCGCGTGCGCAGCATGGGAGGCGAGCCGCTGCAAGGTTGCTCCAGATGGCAAGAGATGGCTTGAACGTTTCACTCCTCGGGGCCCCCAGTCGTACCGCGGCTCTAGCACCTGCCAAGTGAACACGATCTCGGTCAGCTCACCCGACGCGCGAGCCAACGGCGATCGTTCGCAAGCATGTCCTCCTGC
>JBDHDY010000144.1:0-8068 GCA_039591275.1 Gemmatimonadota bacterium
GTCCAGCTCCCAGATCATGGCGAGCTGTTCCGGACGGTCATACGGTAACGGCCGTAGAAGCGTTGCGTTGACCACTGTGAAGATTGCGGTGTTGGCTCCGATGCCGAGGGCCAAGGTAAGCACCGCCATGGCGGCGAACGTCGGTACGCGCCTCAACGAGCGCACTGCTTGCCGCAAGTCGTGCCACAGTCTCTCCATGATTCCCACCCTCAATAGGCTCCGCGCGCGCCCGGCGCTGCGCACACCCACCCACCGGATCACTGCGTTGGTTATGAATGCCACGCGCCGCATCGCTCCAGCCAGACCCGTGGGTGCCGCGGCTGCGGTCTGCAGTTCCTCTTGAAATCGCCACACTGTGGTGGTTCGTCGCTCTGGGACGAGGGTCATGGCCCGTTCGATGGTCGCAGCAACTGCATGCGGCACGCCCGTCGTCAAGTCGCTCTGGGACGAGGGTCATGGCCCGTTCGATGGTCGCAGCAACTGCATGCGGCACGCCCGTCGTCAAGTCTCGGAGATCGGGGACCTCTGTCGTGAACCGCTGTGTTACAACCTCCATTGTGTTGCGGCCGGTGAATGGCGCGCGCCCCGCCAGCATCTCAAACACCATGCATCCGAAGCTGTAGACATCTGCCCGAGCGTCGAGATTCCGCTCGCCGCTAGCCTGCTCTGGGCTCACGTAGGCGGGAGTCCCCGCCGAAGAATCGACACCGATGCGCTGCCCCCACTCGAACACTTCGCTGTGAATCGCCCGCGAGATTCCGAAGTCCGCAACGTACACGTGGTCGTCTGCGATGAGGATGTTCTCGGGCTTGACGTCACAGTGGAGTACGCGGTGTTCGTGAGCATGGTGGAGCGCACCTGCAACACCGCGCGCGATATGGAGCGTTTCATCAAGGGAGAGACCGCCACGTCGCTCTAATAGTTGACGGAGCGATCCTCCTTTGATATACGGCATGACGTAATACGGATGGCTGGCGGCCTCACCGGCGTCGTGCAGGCCGAGAATGTTGTGATGTTGCAGGCGCGCAGTGTAGCGGATCTCCTTGAGAAACTGCTCGACTCCGATTCC
Source organism: Gemmatimonadota bacterium (assembly GCA_039591275.1). Classification (GTDB taxonomy): domain Bacteria; phylum Gemmatimonadota; class Gemmatimonadetes; order Gemmatimonadales; family GWC2-71-9; genus JBDHDY01. Next base: position 1,070 of record JBDHDY010000144.1, read on the forward strand.
GCTCACCGCCTCCGGGGCCAGCACCTTGATGGCCACCTGTCTTCCGAGTTTCACGTCGCGGGCGAGGTAGACTGTGCCCATGCCCCCTTGGCCGATCTCCTCGTCCACCAGGTAACGGTCTCGCACGGCCGCCTGGAAGCTCGGATCCGACCATCCCGGCGCGTCGGCGTCGATCTCGAACAGATCGTCGAACGTTACCTTGAAGACTTCCAGCATCCGCTCCCGGGTCTTGGGAGAAGGATGGACATGCTTCCCATTCACGATCTCTGACCAGTGACCTCGAGAGATGCCGATCTTGATCGCCCAGTGGTTCTGGCTCAGGTTGCTCCGGGCCATGAGGTCGTGAAGTCGGTCGAGCTTGAGTCGGACCCGCACAGGTATCAAATCCCTCCGGCGTGATCAGTCCTGCTCCTCCATATGACGGCTATGATACACGTAAGGTTGCGATTCGCGACGGCTTAGCGGAAAAAAGTGTTCTCCAGAGTTCGATTCATTGCTGAGGGGTTTCCCCGCCCTACACCCTACCCCTCCAGGGCTTAGGCAATTGGGCTTGGGGAGGTGAAGGGGTGGCGTTGGAACCCAGAGCGCTGTGGATTTGTGACAATCCCAAGCCCTAAGCCCCAATGCCCAAGCCCCGGGGGAGAGGGGTGGCGGCGGGGTGAAGCCCCAATGCCCAAGCCCCGGGGGGGTGCGGCGGTGCAGCCTCTACCGCCTTGCCACCCCGGTGTCCCAGGCGCGAGCTTTACTGCACGGTGCTGGTGGCCGGCGACGGCGTTTTGGGCTTCACCAACCCCTCCTCCGGGCCCTCCGTACCTCCACTGGCAGCCGTGATCCTGCCCAAGAACTGCTAACAGGAGACGTTATCATGTCGAGACCGGCCGGACGTCGGTCCTTAACCGCCACCGCTCTAGCTATTCTGCTGCTCGCACTCGGCTTTCCGGGAGTGACGGCGGCGCAAGAGATCTCTCCAGACCTGATTCAGCAGCTCAGCTACCGCCACATCGGCCCAGTCGGGAACCGGGTGAGCACTGTGGTGGGGGTCCCGGGAGACGCTATGACCTACTACGCCGGAGCCGCCTCCGGGGGAGTCTGGAAGACCTGGGACGGCGGGCTCAGCTGGGACCCCGTGTTCGACGACCAGCCCGTCCACTCCATTGGAGCTCTGGCCGTGGCCCCGTCCGACCCGAACATCGTCTGGGTCGGGACCGGCGAGTCGTTCATCCGCTCCAACGTGTCCATCGGGAACGGCGTCTGGAAATCCACGGATGCCGGCAAGACCTGGCAGCACATGGGGCTCGAGGGGACGGGCCGGATCGGCCGAGTCATCGTGCACCCTACGAACCCCGACATCGTATACGCGGCCGTGCTCGGTCACGGCTACAGCCCCCAACAGGAGAGGGGTGTCCACCGGAGCAGCGACGGCGGCGAGACCTGGGAGCAGGTCCTCTTCGTGGATGAGAACACCGGCGCATCGGATCTCGCCATGGACCCCAACAACCCCAGGATCCTGTTCGCCGGGATGTGGCAGCTCGATATCAAGACGTGGGGCCGGGAAAGCGGAGGACCCGGAAGCGGTCTTCACGTGTCCCGGGACGGCGGCGACAGCTGGACACGCCTCGAGGGCAGCGATCTCCCGAAGCTGCCGGTCGGCAAGATCGCCGTTTGCACGACCCCGGAGAATTCCCACCGGGTCTACGCGCTGATCGAGACGGGAGATGGCGTGCCCTGGCACGGTCAGGAGACTGAGGATGGTGAGCTGTGGCGCTCGGACGACGGGGGCTACACCTGGAAGCTCGTAAACGACAACCGCGAACTAGCGGGCCGGACCCACTACTACTCCCGGTGCACCGTCTCCCCCGACGACGCAGATGAGGTCTATTTCCACTCTGCCTCCTACAGCGTCAGCCTGGACGGCGGGGAGACTTCACAGACCGCCAACTTCTTCTTTGGCGGGGAGGGCCCCGCGGCCCCGGGCTGGGACCACCACGACATGTGGATCGATCCCACGAACGCAGATCGGATGATCTCCGGCCACGATGGCGGCGTCTCCATCTCGGTGAACCGGGGCGCTTCGTGGATGAGGATCCAGCTTCCGGTGGCGCAGATGTACCACGTGACGGTGGACAACCAGGTTCCCTACTACGTCTACGGTAACCGTCAAGATGGACCCTCCGTGCGCGGCCCCAGCAACAGCCGTCTCGGCTTCGGCTTCGGGGGCGGCGGTATTCCCAGGGGCATGTGGCACGACGTGGGCGGCGGCGAGAGCGGCTTCGCGACACCAGATCCGGTGGACCCGGACATCATCTGGTCCAGTGCCTCTGGCTTGGGAGCCGGGGGTGGCATCGTGGTCCGCTACAACGAGCGCACCCGGCAGTTCCGGCACGTCGAGGTCTGGCCTGAAGCCCCGATCGGTTGGCCCGCTGAGGATCTCAAGTACCGCTTCCAGTGGACGTTCCCGGTCCTCATCTCCCCGCACGACAACAACACCGTCTACACGACGAGTCAACACGTGCACCGCACGACCAACGGTGGGCAGAGCTGGGAGGTGGTTAGTCCTGACTTGACCACGAACGACAAGTCGAAGCAGGGGATCTCAGGCGGCCTGACCCCGGACAACATCGGCGTCGAGTACTGTTGCGTGATCTACGCCTTCGACGAGTCGCCGGTCGAGGCGGGCGTGCTCTGGGCAGGTTCGAACGACGGGCTCGTTCACGTGTCACGTGACGGTGGCGCCAACTGGACCAACGTAACGGACAACATCCCCAACCTCCCACCCGACGGCGTGGTGCGCAATATCGACGCGTCCAAGTGGGAGGCAGGGAAGGCCTATCTCACCATCGAGTTCCATCAGGTAGGCAACTTCGATCCCTACGTCTACAAAACCGAGAACTTTGGGGAGCGCTGGACGAAGATCACGGACGGCATCGCCGAGGGCCCGGTGAGCTACACGCGGAACATCCGGGAAGACCCAGTGCGTCCGGGGCTGTTGTATTTGGGCACGGAGAACGCGCTCTACGTCTCCTTCGACGACGGCGAGAGCTGGCAATCGCTCAGCACCAACATCCCGCCGACACCCATGTACTGGATCGTTGTACAGGAACAATTCAACGACCTGGTGGTGGGCACATACGGCCGTGGCTTGTGGATTCTGGACGACATCACGCCTTTTCAGCAGCTGACGTCGGAGGTCGTGGCGTCGAGCGCGCACCTGTTCGCACCGCGGCAGGCGTACCGGTTTCGCCCGATCACGTCACCCATGGCCATGTTCAACGATCACTCCGGCGGGGAAAACCCACCGTTCGGAGCATCCATCAACTACTGGCTGGCGGACGAGCCTGAGGGTGACGTCAAAATCAGCATCGCGGACGCGTCGGGTGAGACGCTCCGCACACTCGACGGAAAGAAGGAAGCAGGAATCAATCGGGTGTGGTGGAATCTGCAGGGCGAAGAAACGACGGAAATCAAGCTGCGAACCAAGCCCCGCTACGCCGACTGGATAGACCTTGGTGAGGAACGGTGGCGAGCCGCTCCGGAGGGTCGGTTCTCGGTCCTCGCACCGCCGGGCACGTACACTGTGACCCTCGCAGTGGAAGGACAGGAATACTCACAACAGCTCGAGGTCCTCAAGGACCCGCACTCCGAAGGAACGCTTGCCGACATCGGGCAGCAGACGGCGATGCTCCTCGAACTCAGAGACGACATGAACGCCGCGGCCGACATGGTCAACAACATCGAGTGGATCCGCCGTCAGGTCTACGATCTCAAGGCCGTATTGGCCGATCAAGGTGATGCTGACGACATCGTTGCGGCAGTTGATGAGTTGGACGGCAAGCTCATGGGTGTCGAGGAGAAACTCATTCAGGCGAAGTTCACCGGAGCCGGCCAAGACTTCATCCGTTGGCCTGTGATGCTGGTGGGGCGGATCAGCTACCTGGTTGACGGTGTCGCCACTGCGGATTTCCCGCCTGCTGACCAGCACCGAGAGGTACACCAGCTACTCAAGGAGCGACTCCAGCAGTACCAACGTGAGTTGGACGAGCTGCTTTCGACTGACCTCCCGGCGTTCAACCGGATGTTGCAGGAGCGGAATTTGACACCGGTGATTACGGCGCAGCATTGAACGCGGCACCCTGCCCCACTGCCCATCCCCACTGGGGCTTGGGCAGTGGGGCTTTGGGCAGTGGGGCTTAGGGATCGGGGCTTAGGGCTTGGTCCCGGCCTCTCATCCCCTAATAGGGTTGGGGTGGCGGCTGCGCCCAAGCCCCAATCCCTGATGCCCAAGCCCCGGTGAGAGGGTGGCGGGGGGGGTGAGCCACAGATTCGCGCAGATAATAGCGATCAGCGCGGTTCTTGTTGAAATCCCTCTCCCCACCACCGTTTTGCCTGTTCGGGGCTCCACACCCCAAACCCTACACCCCGGTGGGGAGGTTAGCGGTGGGCCTCCCTATTCACTATTCAACACCGCCACCGGATCCAGCCGCGTAGCACGACGGGCGGGAATGGCGCTCGCGGCCGCTGCAACGAGCACAAGTGCAATCGCCGTGAGCACGAGCGTGAGCGGATCGACGGGGTTCACTTCGTACAACAGTCCGCTGACGACTCGGCTCATGGCAAGCGCACCGGCGATCCCAGCGCCGATCCCCACGCCGACCAGCACCAAGCTTCTGCCGATCACGATCCGATGTATGTCGCGGCTCACTGCGCCCAGTGCGATGCGCACTCCCATTTCCGGGAGGCGTTGGTTCACGTTGTACGATACAACACCGTAGAGACCCACCGCAGCAAGCAGGAGCGCGAGACCGGCAAACAACGAGAGCAGCATGGCGATGAACCGATCCAATCCCAGCGAGCCCTGTAGCAGCGATTCCATAGAAGCCAGATTGGCAACGGCCAGGTTGGGATCCATCTCGGCCACAGCGCGACGCACCGACGGGATGAGCGCCTCGGGATCTCCAGCAGTCTCCATCGCAATGAACATCGCCGAGCTCGAGAGCTGCCGATACGGGAAGTAAATGGCGTTGGGACTCTCTCGTCGGATGCCAAAATTCTTGACGTTCTCGACTACACCGACGATCTCGCGCTGGTATTGCGGATCGGGATTGCCGAAGTAGATGTGCTGACCGAGAGGATTCTGATCGGAGAAGTACCGCTCGGCGAGCGTTTCGTTGATGACGATCACCCGCGGCGTATCAGGGTCGTCGCTGTCCGTGAATCCACGGCCTGCCAAGAGCGAAATCTCCATGGTCGCGAAGTAGTCGGCGGTAACGCGGCGAATCCACGCAATCCTCGCTTGTCCTGCTGGTGGAACGGGCCGACCCACGATGTTGAAGTTAGAGTCCCCGTTGAGTCCGGCGAGCGGCAGCGAGTTGATCGATCCCACTCGCTCAACGCCTGGCACCGCACGTAGCCTGTCCTCCAGATCCACGTAGAATCGAGTCGTTGCCGCGCGGTCCGGATAGCGATTGGACGGTAGGATCAGCTGCATGGTGAGCTTACCCGTTGGATCGAATCCGGGATCGACCGCGTTCAATCGCTTGAGGCTCTGGATGAAGAGTCCTGCGCCGACGAGCAGGAGGAGTGCAAGCGCAACCTGCCCCACGATGAGCGCGTTGCGCATCCGACCACCTCCACGTCCGAGATCCGCACCGCGCCCACCCTCTCTGAGCGCATCGTGGAAATCGGTACGTCCCGCGCGTAACGCAGGAACGACACCGAACACGACACCCACGGCAAGGGTCAACGCAGCCGTGAAAGCAAGAACTCGCCCGTCGACCTGCACCGTGCTGATGCGCGGTGTCCCAATTGGTGCCAACGACACCAAGAGATCGGTGCCGACAAATGCCAGACCTGCACCGACGATTCCACCCACCACCGCCAGAACCGCACTCTCTGCAAGGATCTGTTGCGCAATTCGAGCACTACCGGCGCCGAGCGCTGCGCGCACCGCGAGCTCACTACGCCGCGCTGTCGTGCGTGCCAATAGCAAGTTGGCCACATTGACGCACGCGACGAGGAGGACGAAGGTAACGGCGCCTAGCAACACCAACAGGGCTGGTCGGGCCGTGCGCACCATATCATCCTGCAATGGAAAGACCGCGTATCCGATGTCGACGTTGTCCTCGGGGTATTCCTGCTCGAGCCGAGAGCCCAGTGCGTCGGCGCGTGACCGAGCAGCCTCGAGGCCGACTCCTTCTCGTAATCTGGAAATGCTCCGAAGGACCGCGTCGCCGCGCCGCTCCAACGTCGTTGCCAGATCCAGCTGCAACGGTCTCCACAGTTCTGCGGTCGGAACGAACGGCGGCCGCATCCCCGGAGGCATTACTCCGATAATGGTGTGCGGCTGTTCGCTCAAGCTGATGGATGTCCCGATGACCGACGGATCAGCTCCAAATGCGCGAGTCCAAAAGCCGTGACTCAGTATGACGACGTTCGGGGCGTTGGGCCGGTCGTCTTCAGGCAGGAACGTGCGCCCTAGAATGGGCGCAACCTGCAGGACGCGGGAAAATGTGCCCTCTGTGACCAGCCCTGCACTCACCTGTTCCGCATCACCGAGTCCTGTGATGGTCGGTGTCCAGTCGTTGTAGACCGTGACCTCCTCGAACACGTCGGTCTCATTTCGGAGATCGTGGATGTTGGGATACGAAAGCCATTCGCGAACCGGGCCGTCGCGCCGCGTGTAGTCGGCCCACACGGAGACGAGTCGCTCCGGCTCGGGGAACGGCAGCGCACGCAGAACGACGGCATCCACGACACTGAAGATTGCGGTATTGGCGCCAATACCGAGGCCCAACGTAGCCACCACAACCAAAGTGAACCCGAGGTTCCGTCCTGCGGTGCGGATGGCATAGCGGACGTCACGGATGAGGTTCTGCATCAGCTCTCCTCCCGGCCGGCGCCGGTTTGCGCGTTTCGCTTCGCCCAGTGAACGAACCGCAGTACCCCAATGTGCAGTGAGAGGCGTGACGAGTGACCGGAGAACCTGGCGCCGGTACCATCGTC
>JBDHDY010000145.1:0-9743 GCA_039591275.1 Gemmatimonadota bacterium
GCAGACCGCGGATTGCTCGATGATGCCCGTAGGGGTCCCGCTCCGTATCTCGACCTGGCCGGCCGCCTCCAGATCAGGGAGGCGGCTGCGGTAATCGCTAGGGCCGACGTGGCAGTGACCAACGATTCGGCTCCGATGCACCTGGCGGGAGCGGTGGGCACTCCCGTGGTGGCGGTGTTCGGCCCCACCGCCAACGCTGCGGGCTTCGGGCCCAGGGGAGCGCTGGATCGTTCGGTGGAGCTTGGGGAACTGACGTGTCGGCCCTGCTCCACCCACGGCAGTGCCCGCTGTCCGCACCGCCATCACCGTTGCATGCGTGATCTCCCGGTGGACACCGTCTTCCAGGCCGTGGAGCGAATCCTAGTACACTCCTCCTCGGGGGTAACAGGCTCATGCGAATGATTGTCGGCGTTGACGTGGGAGGCACCAACATCGTCGTCGGCACCCTCACCGAGAGCGGTCAGCAGTTGTTCGGTCTCAACCGGACATCAACGCCGGTGCACGCCGGACCCGCGGGTGTGGTCAAACGCATCGTGGAGATGATAAAGGCGTCCATCGCCGAGACCCAAGCGGCCCTCCCATCCGCGGAAGTCGAGGTCGCAGGTGTAGGGATCGGCTCACCGGGACCGCTGGACACGACACGCGGCGTCGTCATCCTCACACCGAATCTGGGGTGGCGGGAGATGCCGCTGCGGGAAAAGGTGAGCGAAGCGGTGGGGTTACCGGCCACCCTCGACAATGACGCGAACTGTGCCGTGCTCGGTGAGGCGTGGCGGGGGGCGGCCCGCGGAGCCCGGTACGTGGTGGGGGTGACCATCGGCACGGGTGTAGGTGGTGGTATAGTGATGGACGGCAAGATCTTTCACGGCGCTTCAGACGTGGCAGGCGAGATCGGCCACACGACGATCGACTCTACGGGTCGCAGGTGCAACTGTGGCAATTACGGATGCCTGGAGGCATACGCGTCCGGTCCCGCGATTGCGGCGCGAGCAGTGGAAGGCATTCTGGCAGGCGAACCCACATCCCTGCCAGAGCAGGTGGACGGGGACCTGGACGCGATTACTGCGCACGTGGTGTACGAGGCGGCAACGAAGGGGGACGAACTCGCTCTGGAGGTAGTGCGCGATACCGCACGATTCCTCGGCACGGGCATTGCCAATCTCATGAACATTTTCAATCCGGAGATCGTCGTCATTTGCGGGGGTGTGACGGCCGCCGGCGAATGGCTGCTCCGCCCTTTGCGGAAGGAGGTCACGCGGAGGGCATTCAAACCGGCCGTCGATGCCTGCAGCATCGTGCCTGGTGAGCTGCCGGGGACGGCTGGCGTTTACGGAGCGGTCGCGGCGTTCAAGGCACAAACTTGGGGGCCTGAGTGAAGCGTCTGGGCGTGATCAGTACCATGGTGTGGGACACCATCCACGGACGCGACCCGAAGGAAAAGCCGGTGGAAGAGTGGGGTGGGATCGCTTACGGCCTGGCCGCGCTGGAAGCCGCGCTGCCCCCCGACTGGGAGCTGGTACCGCTGATCAAGGTTGGGCAGGATCTCGCTCCCAAGGCGAATGAATTCCTTCGGGCGCTCAGCCGCCGCTCGGCGGCAGCCAGATTCGTCGAGGTGCCCGACCCCAACATGCGCATCACCCTCCATTACGAGTCGCTCTCTCGCCGTTGCGAAGACCTGAGCGGCGGCATGCCCGTCTGGACCTGGGCAGAACTGGGACCGATGGTCCGCGATCTGGACGCGATCTATGTCAACTTCATTTCGGGCGTGGAGATGAGCCTCGAGACCACGACCCTTCTACGACAGGGTTTCGCTGGACCGCTCTACGCCGACCTCCACAGCCTGTTCCTGACCATCGAGCCCGACAGTAGGCGTCTGCCCCGACCGCTCCACGATGCGCCGCATTGGCTCAGGTGCTTCGACGTCGTGCAACTGAACGAAGACGAAATGGAGCTGCTCGGACCCGATCCCATGGAGGTTGCGGCTATGGCGTTGGGTCAGGGTGTCCGGCTCCTCGTCGTCACCCTGGGAGAACGGGGGGCGGTGTATTTCGCCACGGAACCCTTCCATTTGTTGGCCGGGTCCGATGCTGTGGCGAGGTGGACCACTCATCCCACACCGTTGGCCGGCGGACCGATACACACGGCACTCGTCGCCCCAGAGACAGTGCTACACGAGGGAGATACCACCGGATGCGGCGACGTGTTCGGCGCGGCGCTCCTGGCGCAGCTGTTGCAGGGCATGTCGATCGAGCCCGCCATTCGAGCCGCCAACGGTTTTGCGCAGCGGAACGTCACTGGGAGGGGCGCTACGAACCTGCAGTACCATCTGAGAGGAGAGATCGCCTCCACATGACCCGGGTCGTCGAGATCCCAAACCACATCGACGATCGAACGTTCGACCAGTTCGCGAAGTCATTTGGCTGGCCCAAAGGGGAGCGCCTGCTCTTCGACGCTCACGCCACCCAGTGGGGCTCGCCGTACGGACTTGTCGGGCTCCTCGCGGCCGGGCAGTGGCTCGCCGAGCGGCGATACTCACGACCGCTGTTCACGCTCCCCAAGGATCGAGATGTCGCCCATTATTGGGCCCGGACAGGTTTCTTTACTCACGCCCAGGAGTATTTCGAACTTCACGGTAAGGTCCCCCGCGTGGCAGCGAGTGGTAGCTCCGACGTGCTCCTCGAGGTAACGCCGGTACGGGGCGCTGATGACGTTCATAAGGTCGTGGATCGGATTCAAGATCGAGCCGCGGTGATTCTCAAGGATCTGGGTTTGCAAGCACAAGCCACCATGGGATTCGCTATGGCGCTTTCGGAAGCGTGTCAGAATATTGTGGAGCACGCGGGTACCGGTGGATGGGTGGCTGTGCAAACCTACGATTGGCGCCGCAGGCTTGGCCGCCGGGTCGCGGTGATCGCCGTTGCCGACGCCGGTGTCGGGTTTCGAAGCTCCCTGGAGGCCACGCAATCCCACCGCTACGGCGATCGCTGGGGCGACGCCAGTGCTCTTGAGGCCGCCCTCATTCGAGGCCTCAGCCGTTTTCGCGATCCAGGACGCGGGCAGGGCTTAGCGGGAGTGCGTCGCTATGTCAGCCGCTGGGAGGGAAAGCTCAGCGTGAGAAGCGGCACGGCCCGTCTCGGGATTCTGCCGTCCTGGGATGACGACGTCCCGCTCGCGGATAAGTTGCCGGCGTTTCCCGGCAGTCAGGTGCTCACCATCATTCCCGCCCATCAGGGCGAGTAAACACGCGATGCCAAGCATTGACCTGAAGGTCGTTCTCCAGGACACGTTGTCCAGCCCGTACGGGGATCTGGTAACCCGCCGCACCGGCGAGGCGGTGCGTTCCAGCGTGGAGGAAGTCCTCTGCGAATTGGATGGTGGACAGGCAGCCTTGATCGATTTTACGAGCGTGAGGTGCCTGGATCTATCGTGCGCCGACGAGATCGTGGCCAAGCTTCTCGTGGAACACGGAGGTGCACGGCCTTTCCTACTATTAGGGGTCAGTGAGGCACAGCGGGAAGCGATTGAACCGGTGCTCGATCGCCGCCATCTGGCCGTCGCGGCGCAGGATCGCACGGGCAGGCTCCACGTGCTCGGATCGGCCTCAGAGGTGGTACACCGGGTGTTCACGCTCTTGGCTGAGCGCGGAGCCGCTGAAGCACACGAGGTCGCTCAACAGCTGGCCGTGCCACTCGCAGCTGCCCGAGACGCCATCGATGAGCTGTTGGAGCGCCGCCTGGCGCTCGCCCGCGGGACGGGAGCCCAAATGATCCCGCTCGCATGAAGCGACACGCTCTCGGTCCCTCGACCTGCGCCATCCACGGCAAACGGGAACGCCGGATTGAAGGCGAACCAATCACAACTCCCATCGTCCAGAGCAGCACCTTCATCAATCCGGTTGGGGGCAGCGGCGAGGTCCTGTACACGCGATACGGGAACAATCCCAACCAGGTTGAGCTCGCCAAGCGTCTAGCGGCCCTAGAGGGAGCTGAAGCAGCAATCTTCGTGGGGAGCGGGATGGGAGCCACGGCCCTGGCTCACCTCACGGTCCTGCGGCCCGGCGACCACCTCCTGGCCTCCAAATGGCTCTACGGCGGCACCCAGGACTTGTTCACCGACGAATTCGAACGCCTAGGCATATCGGTGAGCTTCGCCGATGTGTTGAGCGATAGCTGGCACGGGCAGATTCGCAAGAACACGCGGGCCGTTTTCGTTGAAACACCCACCAACCCACTGGTCCGCGTCGTCGATATCGGGTCCCTGGCCGGCATGTGTCGCGAGAGGGGACTAGCGCTCATTGTCGACACGACCTTTGCCACACCCGTCAACCTGCGAGCACTCGAGCACGGTGCCGACTTGGTCATACACAGCGCCACCAAATACCTCAATGGCCACTCGGACGTCATCAGTGGCGCGGTCGCGGGGAACGCCGAAGTGGTGGAAGAGGTTCGACGGCTTCTCAAGCTCTGGGGACCGGCCATCGACCCCCACGCCGCATGGCTGGTCGAGCGCGGTATGAAGACTCTTGCCGTGAGGATGGAGCGGCACAACGCCAACGCCATGGTGTTTGCCAAATGGGCGATGGAACATCCCAAAATCAGCACAGTACACTATCCAGGTCTGGCGGATCACCCTGATCACGCGATTGCCGGCGCAACGATGGACGGCTTCGGTGGCATGGTGGGACTGCAGATCGATGGGGGGATCAAGGCGTCCGAGCAAATGCTGCATCACCTCCGTCTGGCAAGTCACGCACCCAGCCTCGGAGGCGTGGAAACCCTTGTGTGCGAGCCCAGACTCACGTCGCACGCACGTCTATCGGCAGAAGAACGGCAGGCGCTTGGCATTCCAGACGGGTTCGTCCGGGTCAGCGTCGGTCTCGAGGACGTTCAGGATATCATTGATGATTTCGACCAGGCGCTCGCGGCGCGGTGACCGCGCGCCCCGAGTGCATGAGCTGTGATCAAGTTCACGAAGGTTTTCAAGGCCTACCCCAAGGGGCACCTTGCCCTGCGCGATGTCTCGTTTCACATCGGCAAGGGTGAGTTTGCGTTCTTGACCGGCCATTCCGGCGCGGGCAAATCCACCGTTCTCTCCCTCATCTACGCGGAACATCTCCCGACGTCCGGGGAAGTACGGGTGTCGGGCTTTGGTACGAGCAAGATGAACCGCCGCGAAGTGCCGAGACTACGTAGGCGCCTCGGTATCGTCTTCCAAGACTTCCGACTGCTGGAGAACCGCACCGCCGAGGAAAACGTGGCTTTCAGTCTCGAGGTCACAGGAGCCAAACGGAGCGTCATCGGGCCAAAGGTGACGCGCGTGCTCACCCAGGTCGGCCTGACTGCGAGAGCCCGCCAATACCCAGGTGAGCTATCCGGCGGCGAACAACAACGGGTCGCAATTGCGCGGGCACTCGTGAACGACCCTTTCGTCCTGTTAGCGGACGAGCCCACCGGCAACCTCGACGAGCGCGCGACGAGGGGCATTTTCCAGCTGTTGCGGGATATCAACGGGAACGGCACGGCGGTCGTCATGGCCACACACGATCTCGACCTCGTGCGCCAGACCAGTTATCGCTCCATAGAACTGCAGGACGGTGCCATCGTGTACGACTCAGCAGTCGATGAGCAAGCTCCGGGACTGGCGGTGCAATGAGACTCGCTTTTCGTGAAGCACTCCTCGCGTTTCGTCGATGGCCGGCTCTCTCGATCTTATCGGTGACGACCATTGCTTTCGCCTTGTTTGTCGTCGGGTTGTTCGGGCTCGTCGCGCTGAACCTTCAGCGTGCCCTTCAAGATGTCGAAGAGCGGGTGGAGATTGTGGTCTATCTCCTGCGTGGAAGCCCGGTCGAGGTCGTGACCGTGGCGATTGGAGACATCCAGGCCTTTCCCGAGGTCTCGGATGTCGCCTACGTAACCGCCGAAGAAGCACTGCAACGGGCACGTCTCGAACTCGTGGAGTTCCAGGGGTTGTTCCGCGACCTGGAGACCAATCCGCTGCCAGCCTCTCTCGAGGTGCGGCTGCTTCCCGGCTTCCGGGATTCGGAGTCGGTGCGTTCGGTGGCAGACCGTCTGCAGGGTCTGGCGTTTGCCGAGGACATTCGCTACGGCCGCGATTGGGTTTTGAAGCTCGACCGATTGCGCAACGTTTCAGCAGTGGTCGGTCTGGTAATCGGTGGGGCATTCGCGGTAGCCTCTATCATCATCATCGGCACCACGGTTCGCATGTCCGTGCTCCAGCGGAGCCGCGAAATCAACATCATGCGGCTTGTGGGCGCCACGGACGGATTCATCCGCCAGCCGTTCCTGCTCGAGGGCTGCGTCAAGGGAGCTCTCGGCGGCATCGCAGCAATCGTGCTCAGTTACGGAGCGTTCTTTGCCGTCGACCGATGGCTTTTGACAGCACACTTCTTCACGGCGGAACAAGTTGGTATCGTGATTATCTTCGGCACGGCCCTGGGTCTGGCGGCGAGCGCATCGAGTGTGGGGCGACACCTGAGGCGGGTGTGACGCGATCACTCGCTCTTGTGGCCGCTGCTCTCCTCGCACTTTCACAAGTGGCCGTTGGACAGCGGAACATCGAGCGCCAGATCAGAACCAACCGAGATGCACTCGAGGGGCTCCGTCAGCAACGCGACCAGCTCCAGCGGGAGCTGGATGCCCTGCGCGGACGCGCACACGACACAACGGCGGAGTTGGAGAACCTCGATCGCCAGCGAAGCGCCACCAATCGACTCGTCAACGAGTTCGATCGCCACATCTCGCAGCTTAGCACCCAGCTCGATACCATCAACGCCGAGCTTGCGCTCACAGGAGACGCGGTCGCCGAAAAACAGGCCGTGCTGCAGCGGCGTCTGGTGGAGATCTACAAGCGAGGCTCCCTGTGGACGTACCAGGTTCTCCTCGGCGCGGATAGCTTCGGCGACCTCTTGAGCAGGTACAAGTACCTGGTACTCGTCGGCCTGCAGGACCGCGCTCTCGTCTCCGAGATCTCCACCCTGCACGATCGCATCGCCGCCCAACGTCACGATATGCTGAGTGCACGCCAGGAGGTCGAGCTACAACGACGTGAGCGAGGCACCGAGCTCAGGCGCTATGCGGACCTCGAGCGAGAGCGGCAGCGAGCCCTGTCGCAGATGCAGGAGTCCGAACAACAAACCGTGGCGCGGCTCCTCGACCTGGAGCGTGACGAAAGGCGGCTCAACGAAGCCATCGCGGCACTGGAACGCAGCCGGCGCAGCGGCGTCCGGTCCGACCCGATGGTCACTGCGGCAGACCTGGGCGGCCTCGAGTGGCCTCTCGAAGGAGACGTCATCTACCGATTTGGCCCGCAGGAGTTCCGCGACGGGACGAGGATCGCCTATCGCGGGATCGGGATCGCTGCACCGCTGAGATCACCAGTCCGTGCGGTCGGTTCGGGTAGCATCGTTTGGGCACAGGCTTACGGCACGTATGGACCATCGGTATGGATCGATCACGGCGGTGGTTACTACACGCTGTATCTCCACCTCTCACACATCAGCGTTACGCCCGGTGACCCGGTGACGGCGGGCCAGGAGATCGGTCTGTCGGGAGGGGCAAACTCCGAGGAGGGCCCGCACATCGAGTTCCAGATCCGCCAGATACCTGCGAATGCCTCGACCCCGATCCCGCTCGATCCGCTCAACTGGTTGAAGCCTCTCGGCGCGCTCGCGCAGTGACCGCGATGCAGCCATGGCAGGTCCAGCGCAAGGAAAGAAAACAAAAAGCGGGCCCCGACAAATCGGGGCCCGCTGTTACTTTCGGTTCTGGCAGCGCACTGCCTATCGGCGCCTGCCTCGACGGCCACGCTTGCCACGATCGTGGGGGACACTAACCTCGCGCACTACCCTCAACGTCGAGTTGCCAGAGGGGTCCTCGGCCACGGCGGAGATCATGTACACCCGACCGGAGCCTCTCCCATCGCGCTCGGCCCGCACGAAAACGTCGAAGAAGCTGTCTACTTGCTGAACCTCCCAGTCGGGATCAGTGTTGCCGTCGCCTCGGTCATTGATGGGCTCATTGCTCGTCACGGTCACGGTAACCACCTCTCCACCAGCCTGACAGGCATCCGTGGCAACGCCGCTTCCCCCCTTGCGCATCTTGTGATTGGGCGGCCACAACACGGTCCGGTCGAGATTGAAGGAGAGGTCCGGTGGCGTGGTGTCTTCGATGACGATCCTCACGATGGTCTCATCGTCGGCGCCATCGTTGTCCTCCACCCTGAGCGTGATGACATGCACACCGAGACTGAGATCCACCGTTGCGGTCTCGCCCGTGGTGATCAATTGACCGCTGTCGTCTAACCACTCCCACTTTTCTATCGTGCCATCGATGTCGTCGGACAGTGAGCCGTCGAGCTGCACGGCGGTGGCGTCACCAGCGCACTCGTGTAGCTGGGCCGTGGCGCTCGCGTCGGCCGTAGGCCGATTATTGGGATCCGGCTCCGGCGTCACCGTCGCCTCGACGGTCAGGAAAAACGACGCAAAGAAGATGTTGTCGTCGTTAGACGGGTTGCGGGTGAACACGCTTATCTGAATATCGCCGTCGGTCACGAAGGGCAGGAGGTCGTACAGCTCGTCGTCCGTGCGGGCATTCGCCGGAGCGGCAAACGGCGGCGGGTTGTTGTTCAGGTCACCCCACCCACCAACGGTCAAGAGGGCTCCGTTCGCTCCCGCTCCGTCGTCTTGGCCTCCGGCGGAGGACGTGAGTCTGGTTCCGTTCACATCGACGAGGCTTACCTGGCCGCTGGGCTGGAAGCCATACGATATCCCGAGGCCCATATCCACTACCAAGTCGGGGTCGCTAGTGTCGATGGGATCCGCCAGGTTCACGAAGAAGTTGTCGCCGGCGATGGCTTGCGCACCAAAGAGCAGAACCACCGTGTTGTCCGTCGTCTGAGCCGGATCGTCGAAGATGACGGCAAGTATCTCACCGTCGATCCCAGGGCTCAAGACCTCAGTGATGGTGAAGTTGACGATGCCGGCACCGGCCGCGTCGATCTTGGGCTTCACCATCGTTGTCACATCCGCCCAGTGATTCCACGAAGAGATGCTGCTCGGTGTCTCGAGATCCCAAGTGACCGCAGCTCCGTCGATCTTCACATCGGTGTTGTTGAGCTTTCGATTAGTGAAGCCCGTACTCGCCGCCGTGAAGTACGCGCGTCGAACCGTTGCCCCTGCCGGCTTGTTGACCTGGATCAAACCACCAGCAAAGGCGTTGGTCCCCAGACCGTCTACCGAGAGGCTGATCTTCCCGGTTTCGCCCACGACTGGAATGATCGACCCCAGCTTGACCTCAGATGGCCCCACACCATCGGTATCCGTCCCCGGCACGTCTGCCACCGCGTGCACGTCCGCCTGGATATCGAAGTCGTCCGGCGACGTCGGCCCATCGGCGCACCCAGCCGCAAACACCAGAACGGCCACCCAGAGCACCCACTGAAGCGACCGTGTGTTCCTAAACTCTCGGAATGTCATTGCAGGGATCAACTAGCGGTCCGGCCCTTTGTGGCGATGCGGCCGAGGTCGGGCCATCTGGCCTCTTCCAAACCAGCGAGCCGATGTGGGGGAAAATGTGCGAGGGCCTTAGCTAGCAAGAAACGTGCGGTTGGATAGCCTCGCAATCCGGTCTCACCACCACAAACACAGCATGCAAGAGTGAACGATTCTGCACCCCTATGGACGCGGCGCAACAGGGGCGTGTGGGTTCGCTGCAACGGTGATCCGA
>JBDHDY010000146.1:0-8074 GCA_039591275.1 Gemmatimonadota bacterium
CAGAGCGTGCATGGCGCCCTCGTCCGGGCCGGGCTCCGCCGTTCAATGGAAACGAGTCGTTTTTCTCGCGTCAACTCGGCGGATACATACAGTTCGTCAAGCAGGCTTGGCACCAGAGCCACGCTTGGTACGTCGGAGTTCGGGCCGGCAATGCCAGGCGGACTCGGACCTTCTGTGTAGCACCTGATAGCCGTCAGGTGGTGGAAGAGGCACCGACCTGGTCGATGGCCCCTGCCGGTTGTCGCGCGGGTGCCCCAGAGCGTTTCCCCGCAAGTTGCGCCATTTGGTCGACGGATGCGTGCATTTTGTCTTTGGCACGCTCGAACTTTTCGGATCCCCCGTCCAGGGCGGCGTTGTTGAGCGCCCGCGCAAGCCCGATGAACCGGTCAAGCTCTTCCCGCAGGTCCACAAACTCGCGCGTGGTGGTCATGAACGGGTTGGCCGCGTACCACAGTCCAACCAACAGAATCAAGAAACCACCTGAGATCACGGCGATACGGGCTTGATCCTCGTAGGCGACTACAAAACTCAAGAAGACGAGGCCCATTCCGACCAGCGTTGCGGCCAGTCCCACGTACCTATTGAAATTGCGGCGCCAGTTCATCGTGTGCCTCTCCTCGTTGTCACCGTCGATGCCGTCTCACTGCAACCCATCTCTCCGTTCGCCCGGCGCTTGCCACAACCTCCACATCACCTCACACAAATGGTGCAAATACGCGCACATAGGCAAAAACCGCTCACCCGCCTCGGTACCGAGGTGGGAACCGACTCAGGCGCATGAGGAAGTGCGGCTGCTCTGACCGACAGATTGTGGAGGAGGACTCGCTACCGCCGTGACATCGATCACATAACCCTTTTGCTGTCAAGCAGTTCGACGACGGCCGTGGGCGAGTTTGCGGGCGCCGATGCGGCGCGGCGCCTAGTTCAGCCCATCGCTGCGGTCTGACGGCGGCTCTCGGAGTGAGCAACTATCGTCGTGCCGACCATGTCGCCCATGCAGTTGATCGTGGTGTTTCCCATGTCAATGAGCCGGTAGATGCCTGCGACAATGGCGGCGATCTCGAGGGGAAGATGGAAGGCCTGGACAAAGATGAGTGCGATCACGAGGCCGCCTCCCGGAATCCCTCCAGATCCCTCGGAGAGAACTAAGCCAATGAGTATGATCGTTATCTGCGAGGTCAGGTCAAATTGCACACCGGCAGCCTGGGCGGTGAACAGGAGGACAGCGGCAAGCATGATAGCTGTGCCGTCTTTGTTGAGCTGTGCGCCCAGCGGCAGCGTGAACGAATAGATGCTCCGGGGAATCCTCAGGCGCTTCTCTGCAATATCCAAGGCCACAACCAGACTCGCCAAGCTGCTGGTCGTCGCGGCTGTCGTCGCGTAGAGGGGCCCGGTTTCCCGCAAGAAGGTAATCGGTGAACGTCTCGTGAACACCAGCAGCAGGAACATGTATACAATGACCATGACGAGCTGTGCGCTCCAGATCCCGCCCAAAAACACCGCTAGGGGGCCAAAGATCTCGGCGCCGTACTGCCCCACGGTGCTCGCGGCGAGCGCACCGATGCCGATCGGGCCGAAGTAAAGGATCACCCCGACCAGCTTGCGCAGAACTTCGGCCAGCACCTCAAACGCCCGCTTGAGCGTCTGCCGTTGAGCATCGGGCAGTAAGAGCGTCGCCACGCCGAGGAAGATCGCAAACACAACCACTTGTGCTACTTGTCCGGAGCTGAACGCTTGGAACACGTTCTCGGGGACTAGATTCACCAGCACGTCCGTGACGGCCGGGACCTGTCCGAACGTCTCATCGACTGTATCCGTTAGCTGCATCCCCACCCCGGGCTCGAACAAGTGCATCATGGTGAGACCCAAGGTGAGCGCCACAACCGTCGTGAAGAGATAGTAGGAGATGATCTTCCCACCCAATCGGCCAAGCACGCCGAGATCTGAGAGGCTGGTCAGCCCCGCCAACAGGTTGAAGAAAACGAGTGGGATAGCCGCCATCATGAGCAGGCGAATGAACAGATCGCCAAGAGGCTGTACGATCTGTGCGCGCTCGCCAAACGCAACGCCAGCGATGATCCCAAGCGCCATGAAGATCAAGATCTTCATGCCGATGGAGAGCTGGCGATAGCGTCGGTAGAGGCTAGGCGGGGCCTCGATCGAGGGATCCGTCACTGCACGCCCAGATGTTCCAACGCTCGAGCGACCAACATCGGATAGTAGGAGAGGTAGTTGTCGCGAGTGACGGGAATGAGTTCGTCCACTTCAGCGGGGTTCCCTTCCAGCACTTCCCCATTCGGGCGAATCGTGTGACCGATAGACCACATGTAGCGGACGATCGGCTTGCCGCTCAATGGAAAGTGAAGGATCTCTTCCCATTCCCAGGTGTTGCTGTAGCCATGGGTAGACATGCCCAGCAAGTGGGCCAGGTCGTTATCCGCCACGATTGCGGCAAATTGATCCAAGTGCGATCCACCGTAGGGTCCCAGAAAACAAACCAAGCGTCCACGGAAGTGCACTTCGGCGGGCTTGATGAAGCCATCGGAGTTCTTGGGCAGGTGGGCCAATTTGAAGGGAACGTTGTTGGAGTACGGCTGCTGGGTCTCCATCGCTTCCATTACATCGCTCTCTAACCACTCCAGCAGCCAGGTACCATCGTCTATTTCGCCTCGTGCCGGTGTGCTAGGTCCCTGTCGATCGAATCTCCGGCGCCGGGTTTCGACGAAGGTCGGTGTCACGTCACTAATACGCAGATTACCGAAAGTGGTCCTAAAGGATTTAGGTGAAAGGCGACGAATGGCGTAGGCTCCGTTTGACCCTCCGCGACTCCGCGTGCCATCGAATATGACGGCATGATCCAGCAACTCATGTTCCTCGGCGTAATCCATGAGCCGATCCATGTCGGCTACGAGATTTTCCCTGAAACCATACCAGGCCAACAGCAGCACCGGCTTTCCGGTAGCTGAGCGATAGAAATCGAACGTCTCGGTGCTGAACGCCAGGCTAAAGCCTGGATAACGACGCTTGCCAGGCTCCCTCCACTCAATGGTGCCGGCAGGAAGATACGGTAATGTCAGGGAGTATCGCTCTCCCGAGTCTCGCTCCAACGTGAAGTTCACGTTCTCGCGATAGAAGCTGGGCGGGAACTGATGGCTCTTTTGCGGTAGCCAGGTGGCAAATTGCCACCAGAAACCGTTGATCGACGCGTACCGGTGATAGGGCTCAATGGCTGTGCGGTACTCATCGATTGCTTCGCCATTGATGGCGAGGACCATGTCCCCAACGCTGGGAGCGGTCTCGCCGGCATAATCGCGGATATTCGTGGCATAGTCACTGACGAACAGGAAATACCGCCCCGGCGTCCCGTAGTCCACTGCAAAGCGAATGGGGGCATGTGGAATCACTGAGCCAGGTACGGGATAGTTGCCCAGTGTGGTCCCTGTAGTGTCCGGAAGGGTTAGCCCCTGGGGAATCAATTCCACAGTGACGTGACGGTCACGACGGGTGTTGCTGATCTTGACGAGGGCGTAGTACAGCTTTTCATCGGTGTCGGCCGCAATCAACTCGTCGCGATAACGCCGCATCTCAGCCTCGATGTCCAGACCCAGCTTGCTATTCTTGATCGGCGAGAACGCCTCGCGCCGCAGAGTCTTTGCCAACAAGGAGTCGAACAGCGCAGCGCGGTCCTCGGGAGTGCTCGGGTCGCGAACCTCTAAAGCTCCCAACGCGCCGATGCCCCGCTGAGGCAAGCTACCGACGGCAGCCAGGACACCAAACGGTAACAGAAGCCACAGGATTCTGGCCTTCCAGATTGTAGGCGCTCGTGAAGACTCATGGATCCTCGGATTCACTGGCGGCTCGCTTAGATGGCAGGAGGTTCTAAGCTATTCAGACTTCAGAGCGACGGTCAAGCAGTGGAGCGGGTTGCCCGTGCCTGAATGTGGGCGCACCAGTTCACAACCACGCGAGGAGTGCCCCGAGGATTGCGATCCTCGGGCTCAGGTCACGGGTTGCTTCACAAGGACGTGTATCCCAGCTAGCGTGACAAGCGCCAGCATCGCGCTCCCGTAGAACGCGCCCGAGAGGCCGCCAAACTGCAGCATTGCAGCGGCCACAATTGGGCCCAGTGTCTGTCCGAGTCGCAACACCATCCCATTTACCGACATGAACGCTGCGCGGTACTCCGGAGGCGCGAGCCCGGACAGTAGCGTCAGGATACTCGGAATGTTCATGCCGTTTGCCGCCCCGTACAACATGACTAGGGGAAGCATGATCCACATGTTGGGTGCGAACGGAATCCCGAGAATGGCGACTGCGTAGCAAACAAAGCCGGCCAACACCAGATTGCGCTCCGAGAACCGCTTCGCCAAACGACCGAGCTTGAAGGACGCCACGGCTGTCGCAACAGAAGAAGCGGACATGACCAATCCGATCACCAGGGCCGAGGCTCCGAAGGATCGCTGCAGCAGAAACGGGAGATAGGTCAGAAATGCACCGTAGAGGATCACGAAGGTCATCAGGCCCGCTAGAAAGAGCCCGAGGACCTGCGGCCTCTTGAGGGCGACCAGCGCGTTGCGTAAGTAGGCACCGAGGCGCTGGTCCTTCACCGGCTCCGGGTTGCGCAGTCGCACCATCACCATGGCGGCTACGGGGAAAGCAAGAAGGGGAAGGAAGAACGGGTAATACCACCCGAGGAGCGCCAAGGCTCCTCCGACAGCAGGATAAATGGCTGTGCCAATGCTCAAGACCCCGGCGTTGTAACCGAAGGCGGTGGTGCGCCTCCAGCCACTGTAGAGGTCACCTACGATGGTGACGTTGAGCGCGCCGAGGGCGGCGGCCCCAACACCCTGTAGGAGCCGCAGCAACAGCAGTATCTCGAACTGCCGGGCGAAGCCACAGGCGGTCCCGGCCAGGGCAAAGAGAACGAGTGACGGAACGAGGATGCGTTTGCGACCAAGTCGATCCCCCATCACCCCAAGGACGGGAGAGAGCACGGCTCCGGGCAGGGTGAACACGGCCACGAGAAGCCCAACGGCCTCAGGCGTGAGGTCGAGCCCTTCTGCGATCTGCGGAAACGCCGGCGTGATGCTCGACACGCCGAGCACCGCCATGAGCGTCACGCTGAAGATGACGTGCATGTTGGGATCGCGGAGGAGGGATAACTCGCTCCGGTCTGGTGGCATCTCTGACTGGGTGTCCGGCATGCCGAACGTTAACGGGATGGGTTCGCAGCCGTCCACACCGCCTCTAACCTCCCTATGCGAGCAAGAGAAGCAGACTTCTCGGCTCCATCATCGTTTCGCGGATCATGGGACCGCTGTTACGGTTTCCCTACTCTTCTCATCTCCCTGATGCGACGGTATTATGGACTCGTTCCGTTGGCCCCAATCAGTCATGGCTTGCACACACTGGTCGATTAGCAGTGTGGTGGTAGACAACCTGGAAACAATTGACTGCACTGAAGCAGCCAGAAAGCTCAGCTGCTGTCGACGCGACTTGGGGAACGCCATGGGAATCGGTCAATAGCAATTCGCACCGGGAGGACCAATCATGAGGTGTGTCAGGAGATCGTCAAAGCTGTTGAGATTGGTTGTGCTGTCCGCCTTGCTCGGGGGCGGCTTCACCAATTCAGGTAGGGCTCAGAACACAAGCCCAATGGTCCAGGCGGAGTACGATGTAGTCATTCACAATGGCCGCGTGATGGACCCCGCCTCCGGCACCGACATGATCGCCGACGTCGGGATCCGCGACGACCGGATCGTCAATATTTCCAGTACGAGTCTTCAGGGTCGCAAGGTGCTCGACGCGACCGGGCTCGTGGTTGCACCAGGGTTCATCGACATCCTGGCAGGCCCACCCCGATCGTTCGAAGGTCAGAGCTTCAAAGTGAGTGACGGTGTGACGACCGTGCTCGCCATGCACGGCGGGCCGATCGACATCCCGGGGTGGTACGCGGACCGCGCCGGGGCCGGCTCCTTGCACAACTACGGCACGGTGATCGGTCACGCCAATCTGCGAGAAGCGGTAGGAGTGGACGATCGTTACGCCGAAGCCACCGACAGTCAGATCGCGCAGATGGTCGCACTAGCCGAAACAGGCATCCGGGATGGCGCCATCGGCATCGGGTTTGGCCTCGAATACGTCCCGGGCGCCTCGCGCATGGAAACTTTCGAGCTGTTCCGGGCAGCGGCGAGGTACGACGTTCCCTGCCATCTGCACATCCGGTTCTCAGACCCGACTCCACCGGGTACGAATTTCGAGGCGATTGAGGAGGTGATCGCCGCAGCCGCGGTGAGTGGCGCCTCAGCGCAGATCGTCCACATCAACAGCACCGGCGGCACCTGGACGATGAAGCAATCCCTCAAGCTGCTGGAGGACGCGCGCCGGATGGGCCTCGATATCACGGCGGACATCTATCCCTACGAGGCGTGGAGCACCGGGTTGAGCAGCGCTCGGTTCGATCCGGGCTTTCTCGATAACTTCCGCATCGCTTACAGCGACATCGAGATGGTCACGACGGGTGAACGGCTCACCGAGGATACGTTCACGCAGTATCGCGAGCAAGGCGACGTGTGGGTCATCGCCCACGCCATGCCTGCGGAAGATATCGTGACTGCCATGCAACATCCCTTGGTCATGATCGGTAGCGACGGGACCATTCAAGATGGACGGGGCCATCCACGCGGCGCCGGTACGTTTTCCCGAGTACTCGGCCGTTACGTTCGAGAGGGCAAGCATCTTTCCATGATGCTTGCGTTGCAGAAGATGACCATCATGCCCGCCAGCAGGTTGGAACAAGCGGCTCCCTCAATGCGCAACAGAGGCAGACTCAAAGTAGGTGCCTACGCCGATGTGACGGTGTTCGACCCGAACACGATCGTCGATATGGCAACATTCCAAAACCCCGCCCAATTCTCCCAGGGCATCCATCATGTACTCGTCAACGGCGTGTTGGTGGTTGAGGACGGCACCCTCAAGGAAGGAGTGAAGCCGGGGCGCCCGGTGAGGCGTTAGACTGAAGTAGTCAGTAGTTAGTGGTTAGTGGTCAGTGGTTAGGTTCGTCGATGACGAAGAGCCAGCCCATCGGCTGCCAGTTACTGACCACATGCCACTGGGGCTCCTGATCACTCCCCCTTCTGTTGCCGCCTGCGGAGCGCCTCTCGCCGCTGCCGAAGCTCGTCATACCGCTGCTGCACCTCCAGCGACAGCATCATGTTGTCCGCGATGACAGCAATTTCTTCAGATTCCTCCCAGGCGAGCTCGAGAAGCGACATCTCGCCCTCTAGGGCAAACCGTTCGTTCTCTTCATTGGCCGCCATCTCCACGGCGAGCCGAACGTCTGCGGGGAGGCCAATGAGTGATCCAGGACGGCCGACGTTTGACGGGTGGCTGCACTGGGCGGCAACCGAGTGGAGGTAATGCGCCGGATGCGCGAACGTCTCGAGGCGCTTGATGGCTCGATCGACCTTTTGCCGTGTTCCGCCAACACCGTTGATCGACGGCATGATCAGGCCGGCAGCGTGCAGGGCATGCCCCCCATTAATCGCGCTTCTGCCGTCTACGTGGGGCAGTTCCAGCTTCCAGCCGCCGTCCACACTGGGATCCACTTTGAGGCGAATTCCCGGCAGGTGCTCTCCCAAAACGGTGAGGGGACCACCATCTTCTCGTAAATCCAGTAGCTCGCTGCCGCCAAGGTCCCAACGACAACACCTCCTGCCAACACGGTACCGGCCGCTGCTACGACAACAGTCCCCCGCACCAATGCACGCGAATGCCGTCTTCCGAACTGATCGCCGTAGCGCCAAGCGGCAAACTCCGGCCACAGCGGATCACCTATTCTCACCAGTTCCAACCCGCCGTCGATACGCGCCAGGCCAATGTTGTCGGACGTGACTCGCTTGCGGGCGTCTCGAAAGCGACGCTCGCAGTCTTGTACAGCCTCCCAGCGTTGCTCGAGGGGAGAGAGGTTCCACCGCTCACAGTGGTGGCAAATGACCCAGAGTCTTCCCTTGGCCGCATCGAATGCGAGTCGGCGACCTACCGGAAACGACTCAATGACGTCGTTCTTGCCGAG
>JBDHDY010000147.1:0-22069 GCA_039591275.1 Gemmatimonadota bacterium
CAGCCAGCCTGGACCAGTCCAGAAACCAAGTACACCAGCAGGCCGGCCTGAAAGCGTGGGGGTCGTCGACCTCCACGTTCATACCGATGCCTCGGACGGGGAGGAACCGCCCGACATCATCGTGCAGCGTGCGGTCCGGGGTGGGGTCGCCGCAATTGCTATCACCGACCACGACACGATGGATGGTGTAGCGCCGGCCGTTGAAGCCTCCGCCGGCAAATCTGTGAGGGTAGTCGCTGGATGTGAGTTCAGCGTGGCGGTGTGGTGGGGTGAGCTGCACCTCCTGGGGTACTTTCTTCCCGTTGCTGATTCCGAGCTGGCCGACTTCTTCGACGTGCAGCGACAGCGCCGCGCCAATCGTGCAGAGGAGACCGTAGGGCGACTTGCTCGACTGGGTGCTCCTGTCTCGATGGAGGACGTCGCCCGAGAGGCTGCCAGCGCACCCATCGGTCGACCCCACATCGCCCGCGCTCTCGTGGATTGTGGGCGGGTGGGTACTGTCGCGGAGGCCTTCGCACGTTATCTGGCAGACGGAGGACCTGCGTGTGTGCCCAAGGTGCTTCCACCGCTGGAGGCAGTGGTCGAGCTGGTGAGACAGCTCGGAGGTGTAACGTCGGCAGCGCATCTCAAAGAGCGTGCGAACAGGGATACTCTCTCGAGGCTGAAGGAGCTGGGGGTTGATGGCGTGGAGGTGCTCCACCCTTCTCACGGTGACAAAACGATCGCCCTGCTCCGTGGGATTGCGCCGCAGCTCGGCATGCTCACCACCGGAGGCTCGGACTTTCACGGAAGCACGACAGACCGCCGCTCTGCGATTGGCGTGCCGCGAGTTCCGGTCGAGTGGATGGAATCACTGGAGCAGCTGCACCGCGAGCGCCTTGGTGAGTGACGCGGGCAATGCGGCGGCGCAAGGCAGGCCTATATTGGCGATGCTGAGTTGAAGCGTGTCCCCAAACGGCCTCAGCTCTTGCCACTCACACCGGCCGAACGATCTGCTCATGTGGAGCAGGCGTTGGTGTTGTTCAACGCGGGGGCCTTTTGGGAAGCGCACGAGGCGCTGGAAGCCGTGTGGCGTTCCATCGGGGATGAGGAAGAGGCACGAGTGTTCCAGGGTCTCATTCAGGCTGCCGCCGCGCTGCTTCACCGGGATCGTGGGAACCGACACGGGGTTGAGGTGGTTGGATCAGCAGCACTCACAAAGCTGACCGGCCCGCAGCTCGCCGCCGTGGAGTTTGAAACGGCGAGGTTCCGTGACGAATTGGAGAAAGCTCTCTTCAGAGGTGGGCCAGTCCCCACACTCAGGTTGAGGAAATCGTGATTCGAAACAGACACGATTTGGAGTACGACGTTGTCATCGTTGGTGCCGGACCGGCGGGTCTGTGTGCTGCCATGTATGCCGGGCGGGGTATGCTCAACGCGCTCGTCATTGAGCGGGGAGCGCCTGGGGGAGAACTCTTGAACACGGAGCTGATAGAGGACTATCCAGGGTTCGAGAGTATTCTCGGGAGAGATCTCGCCGAGAAGATGACAGACCACGCAAGAAAATTCGGCGCTGATTTTGTCACGGACGGGGTGGTATCCATAGAGCGGAAGGAGAACGGTGAGTTCGACGTGCGGACTGAGTCTGGGACGACGTACGGCGGTCAGACCGTCATCCTCACCGCCGGCGGATCACCCAACAGGCTCGGCGTAAAGGGAGAACAGGAGTTTGCCGGCCGGGGCGTGTCGTACTGCGCCGTGTGTGACGGTGCCTTCTTCAAGGGCGAGACCATTGCCGTCATCGGCGGTGGTGACGCCGCCGCCGAGGAGGCCAACTACCTCACGCGCTACGCGGAGAAGGTCTATCTGATCCATCGCCGAAACCAGCTGCGGGCGTCGAAGATCCTGCAGCAACGCGTATTCGACAATCCGAAGATCGAACCCATCTGGAACAAGGTCGTTGAGGAGATCGCGGGCGGTCCGAGCGGGGTAACCGGTCTGCGGCTGAAAGACACACAATCGGGGGAGTCATCTGAGCTTGCGGTGACGGGCGCGTTCATCCTCATCGGGTTCACGCCGAACAGCGGCCTGATCAAGGGCCACTTCGATCACGACCCGAACGGCTACGTCATCACTGATGGACACATGATGACGTCCATTCCGGGACTCTTTGCGGCCGGAGACCTCAGGGCCCAACTCACTCGACAAATCACGACCGCGGTGGGGGATGCGACCACGGCTGTGATCGCGCTGGAGAAATACCTAGCAGAGCGGCAGGAAGGTGTGGAAGTTGGCGCAGCTTGACGTCGTATGTCTGACCAACGGGGTGTTTGGTGAGAACTGCTACATCGTAGCAGATCGCTCGACCGCAGATGCGGTGATCGTGGATCCGGGAGAGGAGGCCGAGCTGTTTTTGCGGCGCCTCGAAACCGAGAACTGGACGCTGCGGGCCGTGTGGCTTACCCATGCGCATCTCGACCACATCACGGGAGTGGCGGATGTTGTGGAGGCCACCGGAGTCGAGGTATACCTACACCCCGCCGACCGGCCCCTGTACGATAACGTGGCCGAGCAAGGCCGCTGGCTCGGGTTGCGGCCCGAACAGCCGGGACCGGTGGACCACGACCTCCAGGACCACCAGATGCTCACCGTGGGAGAACTTTCGTTCGAGGTTGTTCACGTGCCGGGGCATAGCCCAGGCAGTGTGGCCCTGATAGGACATGGTGTGGCCATCGTGGGCGATGCCCTGTTCGCAGGATCGATCGGTCGAACCGACCTTCCTGGTGGAGATGCAGAGACCTTGCTCAAGAGCATTCGCGAACGGCTGCTAACGCTTCCCGATGCAACCGTGGTGTACGCTGGCCACGGTCCGGCGACCACTATTGGAGAAGAGCGGCGCGGCAATCCCTTTTTAACTGGGGCGTACCGTCTTGTTTGATCCCCGGTCGGAACGGCCGCCCAGTGAGGTATCCGCGTTCCCAGCGGCCGGCACCGAGGTGCCCTTGTGCCTGCGCTGCGGGTATGAGGTGCTGGTTTTCCCTTGGGGATGCAAGAATCCCTGCGCCAATTGTGGGTTCATCTACCCGCTCGGAGACTGTTCCGACTAATAGCTCAGGCCGTTCCTCTCAGATTCTCCGTCTCACCTCGCTTCACCTTCCAGGGTGGGCTATGATTGCGGCTTCTCCGTGTCTTCGTGATGCCCGACCACCCGGACTATCATCTGAACAAAGCGGACGGATCCCATGAGTGACACGCGAATAGAACGGGATGCCATTGGTGAACTGCCGGTACCGACTTCCGCGCTCTGGGGCGTGCACACCGAGCGCGCGCGCCACAACTTCCCGATTTCCGGGTTGAAGCCGCTTCCGGAGTTTGTCGAAGCGATGGTGCGCATCAAGAAAGCCGCGGCTCTCACGCACAGGAAGACTGGCAGGTTAGAGGGCCGGTTGGCGGACGCCATCGTCGCTGCAGCGGATGAGGTGCTTTCAGGGGAGCACCGCGACCACTTCGTGGTTGATCCCTACCAGGCGGGAGCCGGCACCAGTCACAACATGAACACCAACGAGGTGCTGGCGAACCGGGGCAATGAACTGCTCGGTGGCGCGCGCGGCGAGTATGCGCCGGTGCATCCCAATGATCACGTGAACATGGCCCAGAGTACGAACGACACCATTCCCACGGCCATCCGAGTGAGCGTTCTGGCCTCGCTTCCAAAACTCCTCGAGGTCGCGTCTCGTCTCGCCACGGGGCTGTTGGACAAGGGGCGGGAGTTTGACGACATAGTGAAAACGGGCCGCACGCACCTGCAGGATGCGACCCCCATCCGCTTGGGTCAGGTGTTCACGGCGTTCGGCCATGCGGTGGAACGCAGCCGGGCCCACCTAGAGCAAGCGGCTGACTGGCTCCGCGACGTGGGAATCGGCGGCAGCGCCGTGGGGACCGGACTCAACGTGGAACCCGAGTATCCCGCAATGATGGTCGAGCGCCTGAACGAGATGACGGGCCTGAAGCTCCGGGTGGGAGCCGACCGAATCCAGCTCATGCAATCGATGAGCGACCCCGCGGCCTTCAGCGGCGTGCTGCGTTCCTACGCCGTCGACCTGAGTCGGATCGCGAGTGATCTTCGCCTGATGTCATCAGGGCCCCGCACGGGACTGGGGGAGATCCACCTCCCGCCCGTGCAGCCCGGCTCCAGCATCATGCCGGGCAAGGTCAATCCCAGCATTGCCGAGATGGTCAACCAGGTGTGCCACCAGGCGTTCGGCAACGACACAGCCATCGCTTCGGCGGCCGAAGCGGGCCAACTCGAGCTCAACGTCATGATGCCCGTTATCGCGCACAACCTGCTGTTCACCATGCAGATCCTCACCAACGCGAGCGAAGTCTTCGCTGAGCGGTGTGTGGCCGGCATTGAGGCGGACGAAGACCAGTGCGCCTTTTGGCTGGAACGTAGCCCGGCGATCGTGACGGCACTCGCTCCCAGGATCGGATACGAGAATGCCGCCGAGCTCGCGAAGGAGGCGGTTGCGAGGGGCATGACGGTGCGTGACCTGGTTTCGGAGAAAGGCCTTTTGTCAGAGGCCGAATTGGAGGCCGTTCTCGATCTGCGAGCCATGACGGAATTAGGGGTCCCCGGGGACCGGTGAGGACCGGCTAATCGGACCGCGAGGTGTGCTTGTCGCGGATTAGGGTGACAAGACCGCTCGAATTAATTAGCCAGGTATGTTAAATTTGGGAAGTTCACTAAGAATTATTGCCTTGGGAGGCTATCGTGCGTTTTACGACCTGGGCTGAATACGGAATGATCGTGTCGGTCCATCTGGCCAAAGAGAGCGGCTCGGGTCCGACGTCGGCCCGCGAACTTGCGGAAGCCGAGAAACTACCCTGCGATTACGTGGAACAAATTCTCATGAGACTCCGCCGTGCGGGGCTCGTGGATAGCGTAAGAGGTGCGCGGGGTGGCTATCGCCTGGCCCACCTGCCATCAGAAATCTCCACCAAGGATGTAATTCAGGCTGCCGAGAGCCATACCTTCGAAGTCAATTGTGACGTTCACCAAGTGCATCCCGACCGGTGTGGACCCACCCATCCCTGCAGCATCCGCCCATTGTGGCGGGCGCTACAGCGGCGGGTAAATGGGCTGCTCGAGAGCGTTACGCTGGAAGATTTGTTGGAAGAGGAGGAGGCTGTTGAGGATCTCGTGGCCATCGCCTCGGACGACGGTAAGGCTCGGCTCGGAGAGAAAAGTCTGATGTAGCAGGTTTCGCTCGCTCGAAAACTGTTTTCTCTAAGACTCGGCGAAGGTTCTGCCGAAATAACGAAGCGGCAGGTTGCCCATGGCAACCTGCCGCTCATGCCGAAGGGGGGATTCGAACCCCCACGGGCTTACGCCCACTGCGCCCTGAACGCAGCGCGTCTACCAATTCCACCACTTCGGCCCGGAACCTGCGAGTGGCAGGCGAATATAGACAGCACGGTCGCAGACGGTCAACTGGCCAGCTTGACCGCCCCGAAGTTGTTATCTATCTTGAGGTTAGCGCGTGCCCGTTCAACCGAAGTCTCGCGACGGATCAAACAAGGTCCTGGCCACCAACCGGAAAGCACGCCACGATTATCACATCCTGGCGACGTGGGAGGTGGGGTTGGTCCTTACCGGATCTGAAATTAAGTCCCTAAGGCTCGGGAAGGGGAGTCTGAAGGGTGCTTTCGGAGTGATCCGCCATGGTGAACTGTGGTTGGAGGGGATGAATATCCCGCCATACGAGTCGGGGGGGTATACGAATCACATCGCTGATCGGGCTCGTAAGGTACTTATGCATAGGCGGGAGATTCGCCGTCTCGTCGGGGCAGTCGAACAGCAGGGCCAGACATTGGTGCCGCTGGATGTCCATCTGTCCGGTGGCTACGCGAAGGCCACCCTGGCGCTGGCGAAGGGAAAGAAAGCCTATGACAAGCGGGAGGCGTTGAAACGGCGTGACGCTGACCGGGAGGTAGCTCGCGCCATGAGTCGACGGCGATGATGCACTTCGGGATTTCGATACTCTATGCTGCCCTGCTGAGTTGGACGAACTTGGCACCCGCAACTGTGGTCGTGGCGACATCGCGGGGGGAGGCCGTGATCCCTGTCGCTGTAGACCGCGGGCATCCAGCCATCCCGGCCCCAGCCCTGGCAGAGTTGCTTCCCGTGAGTTCCCGACATGCCCCCGACTGGGCAGTGGTCTTCTTTGCCGAGCAGCCGTTTCGATTCCCCATCGGCGCGCCTGCGTTCGTTTATCAGAACCAGATGATGCCCCTTGCAGGAGGGGCGTACATCAGCCGCGACACACTATACATCCCGCTACAGTGGCTTGCTCAATACATCCCGCAAATCTTTCATGAAGCGTATCGCTGGGATCCTCTCGCTGCCCGGTTCGAGGAGTCTCACATGCCGGTTGTGGCTCGCGACGACCGGCCGGTGGAACGCGCCGCCCCGAGGGAGCTGAGTGAAGATGTTCCAGAAGCGGCGACGCGGCTGGGCTTGCGCAGACGGCACAAGGTGGTAGTGGATGCGGGGCACGGTGGTAGACAGCCGGGTTCTCCCGGAAGGTACTTGCCCACAGGCGTCAAGGAAAAGCACGTCACGCTCGCCATCGCCCGGATTCTCCGCACGGAGCTCCAACGGCGGGGCATCGACGTGATCATGACCCGAACCGATGACTCCTTCGTACCGCTCCTGGAGCGGGCCCCCATGTGTCGAGCGGACTGTGACTTGTTCGTGAGCATCCATGTCAACAGCGTCCGCAACCGTCGGGACATAAGGGGGCTCGAGACGTACTTCTTCGAGGAGGCACGGACGGCCGATGCGGCCCGTGTGGCGGCGGTGGAAAACGAGGATCTCCGCTACGAAGCTGATGCAACGCGAGGCAATGACGATCCCATTGCCTTCATTATGAAGGACCTGCAGCGTAACGAGTATCTCCGGGAATCGGCTCTGCTGGCCGACCTCGTCCACAACAGGACCGCTCAGATCCATCCCGGCGGCTCCCGTCGGGTGGCGCAGGCCAACTTCGTTGTGCTGCGTGTTGCGCGGCGCCCCGCCGTCCTGGTTGAGGCCGGGTATGGCACCAACCCAAGTGACGCTCGCTTCCTGGCGTCGGAGCAGGGTCAACGCAAGCTCGCTCGGGCGATCGCCGAAGGGATAGTCGAATACCTTCTCCGCTACGAGGGCAAGGTCGTCGATTCGTCTCCGCAGTGAGTGCTCGAACCCTTTCGCCGCTCCTCCTCATCTTGGCCGGCCTGAGCTGCGCCTACTACAACGGTCTCTACAACGCCAACCAGTTGGCCCAGGAAGCGCGCAAAGCTGAGCGAGAGGGCCGGCGAGGCGAAGCTCGCTCGCTCTGGGCACAGGCGTCGGTCAAAGCGGAATCGGTGACGGTCCGCTACCGCGAAAGCAAGCACCGAGATGATGCCTTGCTCCTGCAGGGGTTGGCGCTGAGTCGAATGGGGTCGTGTCGTGATGCCGTCCGGCCCCTTGGCGAGGCGGTCGCGACGAGTCCCGACACGGCGGTGCAGGCCGATGCCGGTAGGTTGGGCAGGGCCGACTCCGCGCGGCAGGTCCTTTCGCGAGTGGTCGCGACGTCGGATTCCGCTGTGGGCAGCCAGGCCTTATGGTGGCGGGGAAGGGCGTTCCTGGCCATGGGTCAGCCGGAGGAGGCGCTGCGTGATCTCCTTCGAACCCGGGAAACGCCAGCGCTTTTCGACCGCGCCATGGCCCTGATCGAACTGGACCGGGGTCGGGCGGCCGCAGCAGCCCTCGATTCGGCTCTAGCGGTTCCCTACGATGAGAGGCGTTGGAACTCAGCACTCGAACGAGTGGGCGCCGAGGACGTCCGTGTGGCATCCGGCCTAGTAGACCGACTACTCCAGCACACCGATCTGACTTCGGGGCAGCACGGGCGACTTCTACTTGCTGACGCTGGACGATGGGGCGCGGTGGATCCTGCGAGGGCAAAACGCCGGTTCGAGGAGGCCGCGCAGGCCGCCAAGGATTCCGTCGAAGGCAGGCTCGCGAGTGCGCAGCTGTACGTCGGAGAGATCCGCCGGACGACGAACCTCGACCGGCTGGAGCCCATCAATCAAGAGCTGAACGCGTTGATCATGGATGGTGGGGTGGTTGTTGGCCTGGCCGGCCCGGTGATCGCAGTGTTGGAGCGGGTGATCTCCGTATTGGCTATCGCTGCCGGCGGGGAGGCGGCGGCCGGCGATCCAGCTCAGGCTGGGCCCGACTTGCAGCTATTCCTCCGAGCCGAGGAGTTGCGAGATTCGCTGGCGGCACTTCCTCTCGCTACCCAACTGTTTCTGCGCGTTAAGGGGCTCTACCCGTCATCTGTAATTGCCCCCAAAGCGCTGCTCGCAGCCGCAGCAATTGCCGACCCCCGGGTGGCCGACTCCTTGATAGGGGTGCTGGTGCAGGAATACCCCGATTCTCCCTACACCCTCGCAGCACTCGGCCAGCCCACATCTGAGTTCACCATGGTGGAGGACTCGCTGAGCCGATTGCTGGCCCCCAACAGAGAAGGACAGCCCGGGGAGCGGCGCCCTGGCCCTCGTTCCCCTGGAGAACCGATGGGGGACGCTGGTCCTGAGGGTCCTGCCTCCCCGCTGGCGTTGTTGTCGCACGGCACCGGTCCCCGCCCATCCAGCAGTCACCCCACGGGCAGACCGGCGGCCCCGTGGTGAGCGAGCAACGTTCCCCGATCCGCGCTTTCGGAACCACATTCCAGAACCCCATTCTCCTGGCTGCGGGGACCGCGGGCTTCGGTCGGGAAGTGATGGGGGTTATCGCCGTGGATGGGCTCGGTGGAATCATCACCAAAGCGGTGAGCCCGGAGCCCCGCGCGGGGAACCTCCCCCCACGCGTTGCCGAGTTCCCGGGGGGGATGATCAACTCGGTGGGACTAGCCAATCCAGGTGTCGAACGCGTGGCGACCGTGGAGCTGCCGTGGCTTGCCGAACACCTTTCCCGGGCGCGGGTGATTGTCAACGTGGTGGGTGCGGTCCCCGAGGACTACGTGGCCGTGGTGCGGCGGCTCTCGGGCCTGAAGGTCATCACGGCTTTCGAACTGAACGTATCGTGTCCCAATACCGAGCGGGGTGGTGAGGAATTCGGCGCCAACCGGCAGGTCCTGGCTTCGCTCGTGCGGGGGTGTCGTGACGCCACCGATAGACCTCTGATCGTGAAGCTGGCACCGACCCTCCCAGACATTGCCTCAACCGCCGAAGTGAGCGCGGCGGCTGGCGCCGACGGGTTGTCTGTGGTCAACACCATTCCCGGCATCCTTTATCACTGGAACGCCAGTGAAGGGGGCCAGACTTATCGGCTCGGATCGGCCAACGGCGGGGTGAGCGGTCCGGCCTTGCTGCCAGTGGGTGTGCTAGCGACCCGACGGGTTAGCGAGCGAACGGGATTGCCGGTCATCGGAGTCGGCGGCATCCGCATCCCGGCGGACGTGAAGCAATACCTCGAAGCGGGAGCCAGCCTCGTTGCGGTGGGAACGGCTGCGTTGGCGGACCCGAGATGTCCGCAGCATCTGGTGGCGGCGTGGGAGCGTCATGGCTGAATTGATTGTTGCCCTCGATTTGGAGTCGGCTGATGAGGCGTTGCGGCTTGCCGAGCGCCTTCCCGGACTTCGCTGGGTCAAGGTCGGGCCCATGTTGTTTGTGAGGGAAGGTCCGGGGCTGATAAAGGCGCTGCAGGCGCAGGGCCTCAAGGTGTTTCTCGACCTCAAGTGGCTCGACATCCCAAACACTGTGGCTGGGGCGGTGGGGGCGGCGGAGGGGCTCGGGGTTGACCTAGCCACCGTTCACGCCATTGGCGGAGCCCCCATGTTGCAGGCCGCCGTGGCCGCCCAAAGCTCGCTGCGTCTAGCGGCGGTTACGGTGCTTACCTCCCATAGCCCGGAGAGCTACAGCGCGGCTACGGGCCTTGCGGCGGGTGTCGACCTCGAGCTGGAGGTCAGTCGCTTGGTGCGTCTTGCCTTGGATGCCGGAGTC
Source organism: Gemmatimonadota bacterium (assembly GCA_039591275.1). Lineage (GTDB taxonomy): Bacteria > Gemmatimonadota > Gemmatimonadetes > Gemmatimonadales > GWC2-71-9 > JBDHDY01. The sequence goes on from JBDHDY010000147.1 coordinate 10,012, forward strand.
GGGGCGATCGTCACGTCGCCCTTGGAAGTCGCTCGTGTCCGAGAGCAGGTTGGCCCGGAAACGTGGCTCATTGTGCCGGGTATTAGGCCTGCCGGGTCTGAAGGTGACGACCAGCGGCGCACGCTGGATCCGGTGAGTGCAGCGAAGGCCGGGGCGACGCACCTCGTCGTGGGGCGGCCTATCACACGAGCCAAGGACCCTTGTTCGGTGTACAATACCATATGCGAAGCGGTTACTCAGTGAGTTCGAAACGAAGACAGCTAATCTTGGCGTTGGTCCTGGTAGCCTCTGCCCGGCTGATGGACCCGTCGCCCATACAGGCCCAACCCCAGCTCGCCACGGCGGTGGAGCAGGCCCGGTCAGCATGGCTCGAGCACGATCTCAGCCAGCTTGTCGTCCTCTCAGACACGGTTCGCTTGCATATACCGGGCGTGGGGAGAGCGCCAGTCGTCCACCCCTCGCAGGCGGCGAGGGTACTACAGGGGTATCTGAAACCGGCGAGCGAGATCTCACTGGTATTGGGCGGGATCCGCGAGGTGTCTGAAGATCACGCCTACGCTCAGCTCCTGCGGCGATACGTGGTGGAGGGGACCTCGGATGTCCGGGAGGAAACGGTGTTCTTCGGATTCCGGTTGGTGGAGGATGTTTGGCGGCTGCGGGAGGTTCGGATAGCGCCGTAGCTCTCAGGTTGCGTTGCACTTAGGGCCTGTCTATATTGGAAGACTGGATACCAAAACAGCTTCCGGAGCTGGCCCTTGAAAGTCCGTTCCAGTGTCAAACCCATCTGCGAACACTGCAAGGTGATTCGTCGCCGCGGGGTCACGCGCGTCATCTGCAAGCGCAACCCGAAGCACAAGCAAAGGCAGGGGTAGGGATGGCACGAATCGCTGGTGTTGACCTTCCGCGAAACAAGCGTGTCGAGACCGCCTTGACGTACATCTATGGGGTCGGTATTTCGACGTCTCGCCGGATCTTGGACAAGACAGCGATTGGCAGCGATACCCGAGTCCGGGATCTCTCCGACGCTGAGGTGGCACGCCTCCGGCAGGTCATTGATCGCGAAGCCAAAGTGGAGGGGGCGTTGCGCACTGAGGTGGCGATGAACGTCAAGCGATTGATGGACATCGGAAGTTATCGGGGCATCCGGCATCGGCGGGGCTTGCCGGTCCGCGGTCAGCGGACCCACACCAACGCCCGCACCAAGAAAGGCCCGCGCCGCGCCATCGCCGGGAAGAAGAAGGTCACCAAGAAGTAGTCTCCTAGGAACATATGGCCCAGGCGAAATCAGGCGGAAAACGTAAGAAGGTGGTGGAGGCGGAGGGAATCGCGCACATCACCGCCACCTTCAATAACACGCTCATCACGATCACGGATCTCAAGGGCAACGCCATCACGTGGGGCTCGGCGGGCAAGTCCGGTTTCAAAGGTTCGAAGAAATCGACTTCCTTTGCTGCGACCGTGGCCGCCGAGAACTGCGGCCGAGAGGCGGCGAACCTGGGGGTCCGCAAGGTCCACGTGCGCGTTCAGGGGCCAGGCTCTGGTCGGGAATCGGCGATTCAGGCCCTAGCGGCTGCCGGCCTGCGCATCGCGTCCATCAGGGATGTGACGCCCATTCCCCACAACGGCTGCCGGCCGCCTAAGAAGAGGCGAGTGTAACCAATGGCGCGTTATACCGGACCCGCGTGTAAGCTGTGTCGCCGTGAGGGCGAGAAGCTGTTCTTGAAGGGCTCGCGCTGCCTTACGGAGAAGTGCGGGGTTGAGCGCCGCGCATATATCCCGGGACAGCACGGGCAGTCAGCCGCCCGGCGGCGTAAGGCCTCGGAGTACGCCAGGCAGCTACGTGAGAAGCAGAAGGTGAAACGGATGTACGGCATGTCCGAGAACCAGTTCCGCAACACCTTCCACAAGGCTCAGCGTGAACAGGGGCCGGCCGGCTCGAATCTGCTGGCGGCATTGGAAATGCGACTGGACAATGTCGTCTTTCGCATGGGATTCGCGGCGAGTCGTCGAGCCGCCCGTCAGTTGGTGCGCCACCGCCATCTAGAAGTGAACGGCCAAGTCGTGGATGTGCCGTCCTACCGTGTGCGCCCGAACGACGAGGTTCGGGTAACGGAGAGGAGCCGTGAGCTGGGGTCCATTCGCGCGTCGCTGGAAGCTCTTTCCCGCGCGGCACCCGTATCCTGGATTGTTGTCGACACCAAGAAGATCTCAGGTCGGGTGACCGAGCGACCCACCCGCGACGCCATCCCAACGCCGGCGCAGGAACAACTCATCGTCGAGCTCTACTCGAAGTAATCGTACTCATGAAGATTGATTTGACTGGTCTAGTTCGACCCAATGTGGTCGAGATGACGAAGCGCGAGGACGACGTGTACGCCGCCGAGTTCCGGCTGCAGCCGCTCGAGCGAGGCTACGGCTATACGCTGGGCAATTCGTTGCGACGCATGCTGCTGTCGTCCCTCGACGGGGCTGCCGTCTGGGCCTTCCGCCTCGACGGAGTGGTCCACGAACACCAGACCGTTCCCGGCGTGGTGGAGGATATCCACCAGGTAATCCAGCAGCTCAAGTCCCTCACGCTGGTTCTCGCGGAAGATGTCGAAGAGGTAGTGTTGCACCTCAAGGCGACGAAAGCCGGTCCGGTGACGGCCAAGGAGATCGAGTCGCACGGGTCGGTTAGGATAGTCAACGAGGGCCACATCCTGTTCACCCTGCAGGAAGATCGTGAGATCTCGGCCGAGCTATACGTGAGGCGTGGTCGTGGCTACGTGGAGGCATCACAGCACCCGGTGGATCGGTCGCTGCCGGTGGATCTGGTTCGGATCGATTCAATCTACAATCCGGTGCGGCGGGCGAATTTCACCGTGGCCGAGACGCGGGTAGGCCAGCGCACTGACTTCGACAGTCTGACACTTTCCGTTGAAACCAACGGTGCGATCTCTCCGGAAGACGCGGTGGCCTATGCCGGGGCCCTCCTGCAGGAGCATTTCCGGCACTTCATCGAGTTCGGAAGTGTCTCCTTAGAGGTGAGCGGTGGTGAGGCGCCATCCGGCCAGGACACCGCGAGACTGCGAGAGGTCTTGGGCCGGCCGATTGACGAGTGCGGCCTGTCAGTGCGCTCGGTCAATTCCCTCAAGAATTCGAGCATCAGCACGTTGGGGGATCTCGTCCGGCATGCGGAAGAGGACATGTTGAAGGTAAAGAACGTCGGTGAGAAGGCGCTGGCGGAGATCTCCGATCTCCTGCGCCGTGAGGGTTTGAACTTCGGCATGACGTTCGAGGATGTCGATGGGAACCTCGTCGTGACCAGCTCCGGGACGGCGCCGTCGTTGTCTGGGCCGGTCGAGGGTATCGAGGAGGGCTAGTGCGACATCGGGTCAAAGGTCGGCAGTTGAGCCGGACCTCCAAACACCGGCGCGCCATGCTCAACAACATGGCAACGGCCCTGTTTGGCCACGACAAGATCGTGACCACGGAGGCGAAAGCCAAAGAACTCCGCCCAGTCGCTGAGCGCCTCGTGACACTGGCACGGCGTGGCGATCTTCACGCAAGACGGCGAATCGAGCGGCGCATCCGAGATCGCAAGGTGGCCGACCGTCTTTTCAAGGAAATTGGGCCGCGTTTCGCTGACCGTCCGGGTGGCTACACACGGATCATCAAACTGGGACACCGCTCGGGGGACGGAGCCGAGATGGCCCGGATTGAGCTGGTCGGTGAGTGAGAGCGTCGCCGAGAGGGTGGATTCTCAGCCATGGGGACCAACTGGTCCCCGTTTTTCTTACTCGGAGAGAGAGCCGGCGGGCTGTCGCGGTGCTTTTACCACTTTGCCGGACCTGATGCATCGCGTGCAGGCCCGGATACGCTTGGGCTTGCCGTCGATCAGTGCCCTCACCGGCTGCAGGTTGGGGTACCAGCGGCGGTTCGTCTTGTTGTTCGCGTGGCTCACGTTGTGCCCGAAGGATGGGCCCTTGCCACAGATATCGCACACTCGCGCCATAGTGCGGTCCCGAAAGGCGTTGCGTAGAGTCGAGAAACGGTGAGCGCGAAAGTTAGTTGAGCGCCACCCCAGGCTCAAGCCCACACGCTGGGTCCGCTGCTGGCGCTGGAATACGGAGGAGTCGCATCCGTGCCGAGCGCACTTGTTACGGGTATTACAGGACAGGACGGATCCTACCTTGCGGAGTACCTGCTAGACAAAGGGTACCAGGTATGACTCGTACGAACGCATCGGGCATCTGATTGATCGGGTCACTGTCGTTCCCGCTGACCTACTTGATCAACACTCCCTGACCACCGTCGTTGGCGATTTCAAGCCAGACGAAGTCTACAACCTGGCCTCTCAGAGCTTCGTGCCCACGAGCTGGGCGCAACCCGTACTCACCGGAGAGTTCACAGCCCTGGGGGTCACGCGCCTTCTCGAGGCCGTACGCCTGGCCCATCCACGGGCGAGGTTCTATCAAGCCAGCTCCTCGGAGATGTTCGGCCGGGTTCGTGAGACCCCCCAATCGGAAGAGACACCGTTTCACCCGGACACCGTTTCACCCGAGGTCGCCCTATGGGGTGGCGAAGGTATACGGCCACTGGATTACGGTGAACTATCGGGAATCGTACGACATGTACGCCGTGAGTGGCATCCTGTTCAATCACGAGTCTCCCAGAAGGGGCCTCGAATTCGTCACGCGGAAAGTCTCTGACGGCGTCGCCAGAATCAAGCTAGGGCGCGCCAGTGAACTCCGTCTCGGCAACCTCAGCGCCCAACGGGATTGGGGATACGCCGGAGACTACGTCGATGCCATGTGGCGTATGCTCCAGCAGCCCGAACCGGGTGATTTCGTGATTGGCACGGGCCAGCCACACTCGGTCGAAGACCTGGTGAGCTTGGCATTTGAACATGTCGACCTCGACTGGCAACAGTATGTCAAAACCGACGAGCGGTTCGTGCGGCCCGCCGAGGTGGACGTCTTGCAGGCCAATCCGTCGAAGGCGAAGCGAGTTCTGGGGTGGACGCCGCAGGTGTCGTTCGAAGACCTCGTCAAGATGATGGTCGATGCCGATCTCAAACGGCTGAGCAACGGTCCATGAAAGTCCTGGTGACTGGAGCCGACGGGTTCGTGGGATCGTGGGTCGTGCCGCGACTGGTGGAGGAGGGCCACTCGGTTATCGCTGCTGTGCGACCCGGTGGTTTGCCTGAAGGGGATACACGGCTCCGTGATTGCTTGAGAGGGGCGGAAGAGCTGGTAGAGCTCGAGGTGCGGGATTCCACGTCAGTGGAGCGTGCTGTTTCGTACGCCGCCGATGCCGTCATACACCTTGCGGCCGTCTCGTCGGGCGCCGACGCGTGGAACGATCCTGGCCTTGCGTGGGAGGTGAACGCAGCGGGTACGGCACGTCTTTGCGGGTACCTGGGACGCAGGAAGACTGACGGCGAGGATCCGCTACTGCTCCTGGTATCCAGCTCTGAGGTGTACGGGATAGCACAGCGTGCAGCCGCTCACAGGGTTGAACTCGATCCGATCGCTCCCGTGTCTCCCTATGCCTCCTCCAAAGTTGGTGCGGAGGTTGCCGCGCTCGAGGTGCACCGGCGCACTGGACTGCGGGTCGTCGTTGCCCGTCCGTTCAGCCACATAGGGGCCGGGCAAGACAGACGGTTCGTTGTGCCGGCATTCTGCCATCGGATCCTCATGGCGAAAAAGATTGGCGCACCCGCGGTTACGGTGGGCAACTTGGAGGTCGTGCGCGAGTTCCTGCACGTATCGGATGTGGCAGCAGCCTATCTCCTCCTCTTGGCTCATGGACGAGCCGGGGAGGTGTACAACATCGCATCCGGGCAGCAAATAGTGCTGCGCGAACTGTTCACCAAGATCGCCGAAGCCGTGGGCCACCACGTGATTGCTGAGATGGATGCCGCGCACCTGCGAGCGACAGACATACCGCATCTCGTGGGAGACGGCTCGAAGCTGCGAGCGGAAACGGGCTGGGAGCCCCAAGTAACTCTCGCCGAAGCGTTGGCTGAGGTTGTGAATGCCGAAACGAACTGATCTGGAGAAGATCCTCCTCATCGGATCTGGCCCGATCGTCATCGGGCAGGCGGCCGAGTTCGACTACTCCGGCACACAGGCGGTGAAGGCCCTCAAGGAAGAGGGATACCAGGTCGTTCTCGTGAATTCCAACCCTGCCACCATCATGACCGATCCGGAGCTGGCGGACCGGACATACGTGGAGCCCGTTACAGCCGAATGGGTAGCGAAAGTAATCGAACGCGAGCGTCCCGACGCATTGCTTCCGACCATGGGCGGGCAGACGGCGCTCAATGTCGCGATGGCCCTGGCTGAGGCTGGAACGCTAGCCGAATTCGGTGTTGAGCTGATTGGGGCCAACGAGCGAGCCATCAGGATGGCGGAGGACCGACGAGAGTTCGCCAACGCCATGGAGCGGATTGGCCTGGCTATTCCGGCCGGCGAAGTGATCGAATCGAGGGACGAGGCGATCGAGGCGGTTGAGACCACTGGCTACCCCGCCATTATTCGGCCGTCTTTCACGCTCGGAGGCACGGGGGGCGGTATCGGGTACAACCGGGAAGAATATCTCCACCTCGTGGATCGGGCGCTCGACCTCTCCCCGACGCACTCCGCGTTGATCGAGCAATCCGTCCTGGGGTGGAAAGAGTTCGAGCTGGAGGTCATGCGGGACGGGCGCGACAACGTCGTCATCGTGTGCTCCATCGAGAACCTCGATCCAATGGGTGTCCACACCGGCGATTCGGTGACGGTCGCTCCGGCGATGACGCTTTCCGATCGGGAGTACCAGGTCCTTCGTAACGCGGCTATCGCCATCATCCGTGAGGTGGGTGTTGCGGCCGGCGGATGCAACATTCAGTTCGCCGTCAACCCCACGAATGGAGAGGTTCTGGTCATTGAGATGAACCCGCGGGTGTCTCGCTCCTCGGCGCTCGCGTCAAAAGCCACTGGATTTCCCATCGCACGCATCGGTGCCAAGCTTGCCGTAGGTTACACCCTGGACGAGCTCCCCAACGACATCACCAAAACCACCCCTGCATCGTTCGAACCAGTGCTCGATTATGTGGTTGTGAAGTGCCCGCGGTTTGCGTTTGAGAAATTTCCGACGGCGGACCGCACGCTGACCACACAGATGAAGTCGGTGGGCGAATCGATGGCCATTGGACGCACGTTCAAAGAAGCATTCCAGAAGGGGATCCGGGCTCTGGAGATCGACCGTGTGGGCTGGGTAGGGGGAGACACCCCGGAGGACGACGGCCTTCCAGCGGACGACCTCGAGAGCATCAAGCTTGCACTCCGCAAGCCGACTCCAGAGCGACTCTTTCAGATTAGACGTGCGTTGTTGGGTGGGGTCAGCATCGCTGAGCTTTACGAGCTGACCGCCATCGACCCGTGGTTCCTATGTCAGATGCAGGACTTGCTGGAAGCCGAAAAGGCCTTTCAGTCAGCACCGGAACTGGATGCGGAATCGCTCCGGAAGATGAAACGCATGGGGTTTTCTGACGCTCAGCTTGCCAAGCTTCGTGGCGGCAGCGAGGAAGAGATGCGCCACCACCGATGGAAGCTTGGGATTCACCCCAGCTATAAGACAGTGGACACCTGTGCCGGTGAGTTCCCGTCTTCCACGCCCTATCTCTACTCCAGCTACGATGACGAGAACGAATCGGAAGGGTTTGGAGAAAATGCCATCGTCATCCTCGGCAGCGGCCCCAACCGCATCGGGCAGGGCGTCGAGTTCGACTACTGTTGTGTCCGGGCGGGACTCGCCCTGCGCGCTCTGGGCTACCGGACAATCATGATCAACTGCAATCCGGAGACGGTGTCAACCGATTTCGATATCTCGGACAAGCTGTACTTCGAACCGCTCGTTCTGGAGGACGTGCTCGAGATCGTGCGCCTCGAGAAGCCCCTCGGGGTCATAGTTCAGCTCGGCGGTCAGACGCCGCTCAAACTCGCCAGGGACCTCGAGAGGGAGAATGTGCCGATCCTCGGCACGAGCCCCGAGGCCATCGATGCCGCCGAAGACCGGGGCCGGTTCGAGGAACTGACCCGCAAACTTGGGGTGGCCCAGCCTCCCAGTGGAACCGCGGTGAACATCGAGGGAGCCATAGAGGTGGCGGAACGCGTCGGTTATCCCGTCCTTGTTCGACCCTCGTACGTGCTGGGAGGGCGCGCGATGGAAATCGTCTACGACGAGCCGTCTCTGCGTAACTACTTCCAGCACGCCGTTCGGGCGTCGCCCGACCACCCCGTGCTCATCGACCGATTCCTCGAGGACGCTTTCGAAGCCGATGTGGATGCGCTGAGCGACGGAGAGCACTGCGTCATCGGCGGTGTCATGCAGCACATCGAGGATGCGGGGGTGCACTCGGGAGACTCCGCCTGCGTCATGCCTCCCTACCTCATCGGTGACGAAGTCGTCGACCAAATGCGGGAGTACACTCGCGCGTTCGCCAAAGAACTCGGCGTTGTGGGATTGCTCAACGTCCAGTACGCCATCAAGGACAATGTCGTATACGTGCTCGAGGTGAACCCCCGCGCCTCGCGAACCGTACCGTTCGTGAGTAAGGCCACTGGCGTACCATTGGCCAAACTTGCAGCGGCTGTAATGGCTGGACGGAGCCTAGCCGACGTCGGAGCGACCGATGACGTGCTCGCACCGTACGTCGCCGTGAAGGAGGCCGTGTTCCCGTTCTCCAAGCTCGCAAACGTCGACACCGTGCTGGGCCCGGAGATGCGGTCGACTGGTGAGGTGATGGGGGTGGCCGACAGCTTCGGGATGGCCTTTGCCAAGGCCCAGAGCGCTGCAGGCGGCGAGTTGCCACTCGAGGGCACGGTGTTCGTGACAGTGAACGATTCAGACAAGCCCACGGTGGCCCCGATCGTGAGGCGTTTTCATGAGATGGGCTTTCGCATCCTCGCAACCTCCGGGACCGCTGGATATCTCCGCGCTCGGGGGATCCCGGCCGATGTGGTGCAAAAGGCATATGAGGGGCGGCCGCACGGGGGCGACCTCATCGTGTCGGGAGCGGTGCAACTGTTGATCAACACACCGCTCGGCAAGCTCACCCAGGAAGACGATTACATGCTCAGACGAATGGCTTTGGTTCACGCCGTTCCGTGTACGACGACCATTTCCGCGGCGAGTGCAGCCTGTGACGCCATTCTCGCCCGCCGGAGTCGCCAGGGTACTGTGCGTTGTCTGCAGGAGTGGTATGAGCAGAGCCCACTCTCGGCGGAGGTAGGCGTGTTCTCGCCGCTGGCTGAGACGACCCGCTCCGCGTGACATCAGCAGCGTTGGCCGAGCTCCGGGCTAGGCTCGGTTGCGAGATCCGTACGAAGGTCAGTCTCGCCGAGTTCACGACCTACCGGATCGGCGGTCCGGCGGCTGCGTTCGTCGTACCGCAGAGCGTCGACGACATCGCCCACGCGCTTCAGGTCGCAACGGAAACCGACACTCCCTGGCTTGCCTTGGGGCTGGGATCCAACGTCCTCATCGACGACAGAGGATATAATGGAATCGTCGTCCAGCTTGCCAAGCCGCTGTCCGGAGTGGTGCGAGAAGGGCCCGACGAAACCTGGTGGACGATTGGCGCCGGCATGCCCACCCCTCTTCTGGCTAAGCAGTCGGCGGTTGCAGGGTTGGCGGGAGTGCATCGCTTGATTGGGGTACCCGGCACGGTCGGTGGCGGAGTCTTCATGAACGCGGGTGCTCACGGCCAAGAGTTTGCGCGCGTCGTTCGCTCGGTGGAAGTCGTCGATGAAAAAGGAGAGGTGCGCCGCCTCCCGGCGGGAGACATCCCGTGGAGTTACCGGTCGAGCGGTTTACAGGGCGTGATTGTGGCGTCGGCCACCGTTGCGTTGTCGCCGGAGGACCCGGAGCTGCTAGAGCGGGAGATCCGCCAGCATCTCAAGTGGCGGAAAGCCGGCACGCCGTTTGATCGACCGTGCTGTGGTTCGGTGTTCCGCAATCCCGGCACAAGCGACGGGGCTCGTGACGGAACGATCGAGGAAAGAACCGCCGGGCAGCTCATCGACGCCGTCGGCTTGAAAGGGCTTCGCATCGGGAAAGCTGAGGTGTCGACGAAACATGCTAACTACATTGTGAATACAGGGGGCGCGACGGCGGCGGACGTTCGCAGCGTCATCGACACTGTTCGGGAAACGGTGCTGCAGCGCTTTGGAGTTGAGCTCGAGTTGGAGGTGAGGATCATCAGCCAGGAGTCGTGATGCCCGATTACTTCGTTCACGAAAGTTCCTATGTCGATGAGGGTTCGAAGATCGGGAAGGGAACCAAGATTTGGCACTTCTGTCACGTGATGGGCGGGGCGGAGATCGGAGAGGGGTGCAACATCGGGCAAAACGTCGTGGTGATGCCAAGTGCCAGGATCGGGAACAACGTGAAGATTCAAAACAACGTCTCGATCTACGAGGGAGTGATTCTCGAGGACGACGTCTTCTGCGGACCCTCCTGTGTGTTCACCAATGTCAGCACACCCCGCAGCCACGTCGTGCGGCGCGGTGAGTACGAGCAGACGCTGGTCCGGCGCGGCAGTTCGATAGGCGCCAACGCCACGGTGGTGTGCGGCGTTACACTCGGTGTGTATTCCTTCATCGGTGCGGGCGCCGTGGTGACCTCCGATGTCCCCCCGTACGCGCTCATGGTGGGCGTGCCGGCCAGACGCGTCGGATGGATGTGCCAGTGTGGGGTGCGCCTCCACATGGCTGATCCCCCCACGCAATGCGAAAGGTGTGGGCTGTGGTATCGCGAGGACGAGAACGTGCTCCAACCGATTGACCCACCTCACCAAGCCCGGTAAGTTTGTGTGCCACTTAGACTTGGACGAAGTGTGACTGTACCGCTATTAGACCTGGGTGCCCAACACCAGACGATAAAAGATGAGGTTTTGGCCGCTGCGCTCGCCGTTATTGAAAGCCAGCGGTTCATCATGGGCGAATCGGTGGGCCAGCTGGAAGAAGCCGTGGCGGAGCTGACGCACACCCGGTTCGGGGTCGCGTGCGCCAGCGGGACCGACGCACTGCTACTCCCGCTCAAGGCGCTGAAGCTCGTACCCGGTGACGAGGTTATCACCAGCCCGTTCACCTTCTTCGCGACTGCTGGGGCCATTGTGAACGCGGGCGGAAAGCCCGTATTCGTGGATATCGATCCGATCACGTTCAACATTGATCTCGATGCCGTTGAGCGCGCGATTTCGCCTCGAACGCGAGCCGTTGTTCCCGTTCATCTCTTCGGTCAGATGGCGCCCATGGAGCGACTCATGACGTTGAAGGAGGCGCATGGGTGCGAAATCATCGAAGACGCCGCACAGGCCATCGGAGCCAGGCGCCGAGTGGGGGATGAATGGTGCATGGCAGGTGAGCTTGGGTGGGTGGGCGCGCTGTCGTTTTTCCCCAGTAAGAACCTAGGTGGCTGGGGTGACGGTGGCATGATCGTTACGCAAGATCTAGAGACGGCTCAGCGACTGCGATTGCTCCGCGTCCATGGCGGTGCCAAGCAATACCATCATGATGAGGTGGGCACCAACAGCCGACTGGACACCCTGCAGGCCGCAGTGTTGTTGGCCAAGCTCTCACATCTATCCTCGTGGAATGCGGCCCGGCGCGAACATGCCGCGGCGTACGACAATGCCTTCGCGGCGGTGGATGGCGTCCAAACGCCCGCGGTGGACCAGCAGAATGAACACATATACAACCAGTACACCATCCGGGCGGAACGGCGGGACGAGCTGAAGCAGCACCTCACGGCGAGGGGAATCGGTTGCGCAGTCTACTACCCGAAGCCCCTCCACCTCCAACCCTGCTTTGCGGATTTGGGATACGAGGTGGGTAACTTCCCGCAGGCTGAGGACGCCGCTCGGCAGGTGTTATCGCTTCCGGTGTACCCCGAGTTGCGTGAGGAACAGTTGGAAACCGTGATTGACTCGGTTCGGGAGTTCTACGAATGAGACGTGTGCGGATTGGCGTGATTGGTGCAGGGAACTGGGGACGCAACCACGTTCGGACGCTCGCGACAATGCCCGAGG